>JBMOJS010000233.1:0-4723 GCA_049315665.1 Pseudobdellovibrionaceae bacterium
TAAAAACACACTTGTTTGGTATTTTATTAAATAAAATTCGTGAATATCGCAGAAAAATTAAAAAAATAGACTACAAAGAAGATTCTGAAGAAATTTTTTCTGCAAGCTTTACCAATGAGGGCTGGTGGGCTCAAGATCCCGGTGATCCAGAAAAAATCTTTAAAAATAAACAGCTTGGCTTAGCTATAGAAGATTGTCTAGAAGGCCTTAGTGAAGTTCAAAAGTCCGCATTTATGCTTATTGAGTCCGAAGGGGAAAGTACAGAAGAAGCATGTAATATTTTAGGGGTTACCTGCACTCATTTACGAGTATTGATTTTTCGTGCTAAAAATAAACTTAAAACTTGCTTGGAAGGGCGGGTCGCTTAATTTATATGAAACTCATTCAACGGTGTCGCCAATACTGGCATGATTTGTACTACTACAAGGCCTCTGCAAAGAGAGTGAATTTTACTATGAACTGTAAAGACATTAGTCACAGTATTGATTTGAATCAAATGCCAGACACTATTTTGGGAAAAATTAGATTTAAACTGCATTTAAGTTTATGTCAGGCTTGTAAGGATTATTTTTATATAACCATGAGATTAAGAAATGCAATCCGATCGATGCGATCTAATAAAGTTGAAAATATTGAAAAGACGAACCAAAGTTTAATTGAAAAATTTGCTGCTAAATCCAAAAATAAATAAATATTTTTAGGGGTATTATTGTCAAGACAGCTTAAAGTGCCCAGGTTGCAAGCCCTAAATTCTGCTTTGATTGTGTTCTGGAGCAAAGGCTACAATGCAACTACGGTAGATGACTTACAAAAAGCCATAGGTATTCAAAGGGGCAGTTTTTATTTTCATTTTAAAGACAAAAGAACACTATTTTTTGAAGCTTTAGATTATTATAAAAAAACTGTGGTCGACGTACGCAGAGACTTAGTCAGAGATCAAACTTCTGCAAAAAAAGGCATTGAACTTTACTTCAAGACATTGATTGATCATTCTATAAAAAACAAAGCTTATTCTGGCTGTCTAAATACAAATACTGCAACGGAGCTGGGTTTGTCTGATGCAGAACTTGCAGATAGGCTGGGTTTTGGCATTCGATCCTGGCAGAAGTTTTGGGAAGAAATTTTGCAAAAGGCCGTTGCGCAAAAAGAGATTTCTAACAAATTAGATGTAGAATCCACAGCACAACTATTGATTGCAATGACCCAAGGATTGAATGTTATAGTCAAAGTGAATTCAGATCGAAAATTTTTAGAAGGTGTTGTTAAAGCTGGTTTACGTGTCCTTGAATTATAAAAATTTATCCCGCTTCATTTTACAACGCACTCGTAAGCGATCCTCATCGCCCCAACAATCTGGAAATGGCAATCCACGGTAAAGTAGCCAGTGATAAAGCCAACGTGGTAAAAATCGTCTGATCAAATCAAACAGTATTGCATCAGGGGTTGCGGCTACTCTTAAGGGCGGATTTTTTTGTCGAATGATTTTTTCTACCTTCAAGGCCACTTGTTCCACCGTGGCCGGTGCTTTGGCCATTACCTTTGCTATGAAATCCGTCATAAATCGATAGTGCCCAAAATAAGCTTCAGCCGGGTCTCGCATAGAAAGACCACTTTGAGTGGTGTATTTAACTTTCATGAATGAATCAGAACGAATAAATCCAGGTTCTAACAATGTAACAGAAATATTCCAGGGCTTAGGGAGACCAGAGGCCACATGTTGTGCTTTAATTCCAATAAAAAAATCAGACGACTGGTGGTTACTCACACAAGATGAACGAAGGCAAATCTTTGAGGAAAAATCTAAGCACATATCAGGCAGCATGAAGTATTTGCCACAAATAGCCAGAAAACTTTATCACAGCCGCGATTTACCTGGACAGCCTTTTGATTTTTTAACGTATTTTGAATTTGCCCCTGCCTATGAGGCAAATTTTGAAGAACTACTCGTGTTTTTAAGATCAACTGAGGAATGGAAATATGTTGTTCATGAAGTCGATATTCGATTTGTACGTCAGTGAAGAGTGTTTTTAAAACTCTTCACTGATTTGATGATTAAAATTTATTTTTTATCTTTTATCTTTACTAGGAACGATCTCACCAGAAATATCAATGGTGACTTCTTCACCCACAGCAACTCCGCCTTTATCCAAAGCTTTGTTCCAAGATACGCCAAAGTCTTTGCGATTGATCTTTCCAGTTAAATTAAAACCAGCATGCAAGACTCCGTAGGGGTCGGTATTTTTGCCTGTATAAGTTAAATCCAAAGTGACTGGTTTACTAACCCCACGCATAGTTAAAGTTCCAGTGATTTTTGTAGGTTTATTTTCTTTCACAGTCAATGAATCAGCCTTGAATGTGATTAAAGGAAATTTTGCAGTATCAAAAAAATCTGGGGATTTTAAATGCTCATCTCTTTTTGCATCTTTGGTATCGATGGAGTCCACTTTAATTTCCACAGATACATTTTTAATCACATTTTTCGCCTCATCAAAATCAAAAGTGCCTTTGACATCTTTGAAGGTGCCGCGAGTGTTAGACACCATCAAATGTTTAACAGAAAAACCCACATCCGTGTGTGAAGTATCTAATACAAAGGGTGCCGCAAAGCTGGATAAGCTTGTCAATATAGTTACAACTAGAGTGGCAACTGGGTTTAGAGTTTTAAAACGTGATCTCATATTTATTTCTCCTTGGTTGTTGATGCTCTTGGATTCGAATAAAATTGTAAATGAAATGAGCTGAAATTCAAATATTAATTCACCATCTTTGGTAGGATCCACGGCGAAGACTAAACAGTGCTAAAATATAAAATATTAAAGTTCCTACTAAGCCCATCAGCATGGATGGCATCAAGGCCACATCACTTTGGCCTAGGACAGAAAAACGCAGGCCATTGATCAGATACAATAAAGGATTTAACAAAGAAACTTTTTGCCAAAACGCAGACAAGTGATCAATAGAAATAAATACTCCGCCCAAGTAGGTTAAAGGCAGTAGTACAAAAGAAGATAAAGCTGAAAGTTGATCAAAAGTTTTGGCCCAAAAGGCCGCACTGACCCCTAAAAATCCAAAAATCAATCCAGACAATAAAATAAAATAAATAAAAATAAATGGATGTTTAATCCATAAAAATACTCCTTGTTCAATATAAAAAAAGACACTTCCAACAAGCCAAGTGATCATAGCCACTAAAGTTCCGCGCACGACGCTTCCTAAACCCAAAGCCCAAATGATTTGGTGGTGACTGATGGGGGCTACTTTCCAGTCTTCAAGGTCTCCAGAAAATTTAGAAGTCACAATGGATGAAGAGGCATTTTGAAAAGCATTGTTGATCAAGCCCATCATCATCAAGCCAGGTATTAAGAAGGCCAAATAAGCAACTCCGCGAACAGTCGGGCCCCCTAAAGACACGCCGAAAACCAATAAATATAAAAATGAACTGACCAAAGGAGTAAGTATTGTTTGCACGATAACTTTTAAAAATCGACTGATTTCCCTATGCAATAGGGTTAAAAATGCAATCATAGAAGTCCCTTTGTCGAATTGGATCGAGTTAGTTTTTTAAAAGCCTCTTCTAGATTTCCATACTGAGCCACCAGCTTGGCTGTGTCTTCAATATGATCCAAGCGGCCTTTGTTGATAATGCCCACGCGCCGACACAGACGTTGAGCTTCTTCTAGGTAATGAGTGGTTAATAAAATTGAAATTCCCTGGCTTTGTAACTCTTTAACAAACACCCACAAGGACTCACGCAATTCTACATCTACACCAGCAGTGGGTTCATCTAAAATTAACAATTTGGGCTTGTGCACCAAGGCCTTGGCAATCATCAGCCGGCGTTTCATCCCGCCAGAAAGTTGTTTTACCTTTTTATGACGATGTTCAAACAGTGAAAGTTTATGTAAAAGATATTGAATCTGTTCGTGATTATTACGAAGGCCATAGTAGCCCGATTGAAATTTTAAAATTTCTTCCACATCAAAAAAGCCTGAGTTAATGACTTCTTGGTGCACGACTCCAATCATGCGTTTAGCCTGCATGGTTTGTGTTTTTAAATCAAAATCAAAAATTTGAATTTGACCCGACGTTGGTTGTTCCAGTGTTGTGATACAAGCTATGGTGGATGTTTTACCGGCGCCATTGGGGCCAAGCAGGGCAAAAATCTCTGCTGGTTCTATATTGAATGAAACATCTTGCACGGCATGGGTGGTGCCGTAACTTTTATTGAGATTTTTGATTTGTAGGGCGAAGTTCATCCTGGAAAGCTTATCAGTATTACCACTGTTGTATATCTATTTTTGATAAGCGCTCAACTTGCAAAATACTAAGAGCATGTCTTAGACCCCTAAATAAGATTTTTGCACTTCTTCATTATTCAAAAGATCAGATCCAGCTCCCGATAGACGAATAAGACCTGTTTCTAAAACATAGGCCCGGTGCGAAGCCTTTAAAGCCATGCGCGCATTTTGTTCAACCAGCAAAATGGTCATACCTTCAGCATTTAATTTTTTGATGATTTCAAAAATTTGCGCCACAATAAGCGGGGCCAAACCTAAAGAGGGTTCATCCAATAGTAAAAGCTTTGGTTTGGCCATCAAGGCTCGACAGATAGATAACATCTGCTGCTCGCCCCCAGATAGTGTGCCTGCCACTTGCTTTTGTCTTTCCTTCAGGCGCGGAAACAACTGATAGCACTGATCAATTTCTAGAGCTAAATTTTTAC
>JBMOJS010000234.1:0-4710 GCA_049315665.1 Pseudobdellovibrionaceae bacterium
ACGTTGCTATCAAGTTTATTAATCCCAAAAATTTCAAAGTTAAAAAACCAAAAACTAGGGCTACAGCTATCCCCAGCGCAGTTTGTAAATAGATTTTTTTTGCTGCGTTAGAAGTCATTTTTTGGGCTTGCAACCAAAAATACAAAACCATGCCGCCCCCAAGACTTAAAGCCATCAGTGGGTGCGCCATTCGCAAGCGCAAGATCGGGTGAGCCTGGGCTGCTAAATCCATCTGCAAACCCTGCAGCAACGAAAGCGAAGGAAATAGCGTTCCTGATAACGAGGCCCAGGCCCCAGTGACGGCAATGATGATAAAAAGCACCAGGAAGAAAGACCGGCGCTGAAGAAAAGAGAATTTGTCATTTTTATCAGATCCTATTGTGTCGGGATGGATGGGAATTTTTAAAGAATCATCTGTGTTTTTTTGTAGATCAACAACAGCCTGTACCGCCAAAGCTGCCACAATGACTGCCCCCGATAGCAGCAAAGAATTCACTTGATGCAAAGTCATGGCAAATAAACGAAACAAAGAATCATTGCTGCTGACCAAGCCAAACAAAACAAGTTTAGCACCAAGCAGGGCTTCAGTGATGGTCAAAATTAAAATAGCTGACAAAGATTTTCTGATAAAGGCCTGGCCGGCAAAAAAGCGTCGCCCTTGGTAGAAAATATAAAAAACCACCAGGCCATAAATACCTGACATTAAGCGATGGCCGTACTCCACCCAGGTTTTCCCACGTTCAGCCTCGGGAATGAGTTTGCCATGGCACAGGGGCCACGTATCACCACAGCCATCGCCGGAATGGGAAATCCGCACCCAAGCCCCCCACAAAATCACCAGCAATGTATAGACCCACAAGATCCATAAAAGGCGACTCCAAAAGATGATTTTTTTTTCTTGCATTGGGGGACTCCTGTTGACCTGTTTGTAAAATCATTGTTTAACAGCTTTATGTCCAATAATCATCATCACCATGGTCATCACTGCGCTGTGCACAAGTTGCCTGGCGACTCCACCCACACGGATGGCAAAGATTCTTTACGGCGTCTGCAGTGGGCTTTTGTTTTAAACTTTTCCTTTGCCATTATTGAATTGTTTGGTGGCTATTGGACCAACAGTGTGGCCATTAGCTCGGATGCTTTGCATGACTTGGGTGATAGCTTGGCCTTATTGATGGCCTTGATTTTACAAAAGTGGTCGGTGCGGCAAAGTGATTCCCAGTTTTCTTATGGCTATAAACGTCTTTCGACTTTGGGGGCCTTGATCACCAGTGTGATTTTACTTTTAGGCTCTGGGGTGATTTTGTATTCTGCCATTTCTAGATTTTGGAACCCGGTGGAGCCCCATGCCGAGGGCATGTTTTTATTCGCTTTACTTGGAGTCAGCGTCAATGGCTTTGCGGCGTACAAGTTGTCTAAGGGATCATCCTTGAATGAAAAAATGGTATTGTGGCACCTTATAGAAGACACTTTGGGTTGGGTGTTGGTGCTATTTGGTTCTATAGCCATTTACTTTTTTCATCTGCCCCAGTTGGATGCCATACTGGCGATTGTTTTAGCGGTGTGGATTGTCTACAATGTGGTTCGCAACACCAAACAGGTGTTGAAGGTTTTTTTGATGGCAACGCCCGATGAAGAATTATTGGTCAAGGTGCAAGATTACCTTAAAAAATTACCTGAAGTTTTGAATATTCATCATTGTCATTTGTGGTCTTTGGATGGGGAACAGCATATTTTTACGGCTCATCTTTTGGTGGATGAAAAATCAACCTGGGCCGACTTGCAAAATTTAAAAAATCGCATCAAGGCCGACTTGCACCAATGGCATATTTTCGAAGCCACTTTAGAACTAGAAGCCGGCAGCGTTCCCTGTGCGGACGAAAAACACAAAGTATGAAATGGAATTTTGACAACACATACTTAAAACTGCCATCACAGTTTTTTCATCAACAAAAGCCCACGCCAGTGACAAATCCCCAGTGGGTCCTAGTGAATTCAAATTTAATTCGACAGCTAGGGCTTGAACCCTTAGATGAAAAAACAGATCTGCAAGTGCTGGCCGGAAATCTTGTGTCCCCAGAAGCAGAGCCCTTGGCCCAGGCCTATGCGGGTCATCAGTTTGGTTATTTTAACAAACTGGGGGATGGGCGCGCTTTACTGCTGGGCGAGCATTTAGATCCCCAAGGTCAGCGCTATGATATTCAGCTGAAAGGTTCAGGTCCAACACCCTATTCGCGCCGCGGGGATGGGCGGGCAGCCCTGGGCCCGATGTTGCGGGAATACATTATCAGTGAAGCTATGTTTGCTTTAGGGGTGCCCACGACTCGCAGTCTGGCTGTGGTCAGCACAGGCGAGTCTGTGTATCGCGACACGGTTTTACCAGGGGCTGTTTTAACCCGTGTGGCTGCCAGTCATCTTCGTGTGGGTACTTTTCAATACGCCGCTTCGCTCAAACAGCCTGATATGTTAAAGTCATTGGCTGATTACACCATACAAAGACACTACTCAGATTTAAAAAGCAGTGATCAGCCTTATGTGGATTTGATCAAGGCCGTTTGTAAAAAACAAGCATTGTTGATTGTGCAGTGGTTGCAGCACGGTTTTATTCACGGAGTGATGAACACCGACAATATGTCTATTGCCGGTGAAACCATCGACTATGGGCCTTGTGCTTTTATGGATAGCTATCATCCCGACACCGTGTTTAGTTCTATAGATAAACAGGGCCGCTATGCCTTTGCTCAACAACCGGCCATGGCCCATTGGAACCTGGCCCGCTTTGCGGAAAGTTTATTGCCTTTATTGGATACGGATTTAGAAGTGGCTCAACAGAAGGCCCAAGAGGCGATTCAAGTTTTTGTGATTGAATTTCAGAAGCTATGGACCAAAGTGATGCAAATAAAATTGGGTTTGTGTGATTATTTAGATGCCGGTGAGATTTTAGATTCGGTGGCGGCGCCGTCGGCAGATCCGTTAGATCAAGAGCTGATTCAGCAGTGGTTGCTTTTGCTGCAAAAGCACAAGGCGGATTACACTTTGTCGTTTAGGGATCTTTCAGAACAAAACTTTAATAAACAAACACTGTTCACCACAGAAGACTTCAAGCAATGGTACGGCCTTTGGCAATCGCAGGTTTTAAAACTGGGACGGACTTTAGAGCAGATTCAAGTGGATATGAAAAAAATAAACCCCAGTATTATTCCCCGCAATCACCGGGTGGAAGAAGCTTTGCTGGCGGCCACAGAGAAAAAAGACCTCAGTGTTTTGCATCGTTTATTGGCAGCTTTGGCTCAGCCTTACGATGACAACAATGATTTTGAGGATTTAAAACAGCCGCCAGGCCCGGCGGCCGCCAACTACCAGACTTTTTGTGGCACTTAAAGTTTATCTTATGTTAACTTCTACAGTCTTTTTTGTTGTCACTCCATTACTTTTTTCAGTCAAAACTAAGTCAGATGTTCCATCTATTGGCAGTTCGTCTTTTTTTAACTGTTCAAGTATTTCATTGTTTAGTTTAAGAGTTAAAGTTCCCTTCAAGTCATCACGTGAACAATTTTCCATTTCAATTTTAATCTGTGAAGATTGAAATTCAAAGTTTTTTTCTCGACAACTTGAACCGAAATTAGAAACCAATACTTGATCAAATTTATCACCAAATATTTTATTAAATTTGATAATAAAACCAAATTCCTTCACATGAATAACTTTACCCAGAAAAAGGGATTTGTCACTTGTTAAGTCATTGGAAGCATATCCTGTGTTTAAGGTTACAAAGCTAACTAGCACTAATAATAACGATAATGTTTTTTTCATAAATTTTCCTTTTGTTTAAATTACTATGTTTGTTTAAATTAAATTACTTTACTTCAGCTTGATCTAAAATAGCCAGTGCATCCTTTACGGCAGAAACCCAATAATCAAAAAAGTATACTTCTCTATTTTCTTGTGGATTGTTTAAAGCATCATATTGGCGAAAATTTCTGATCGGATTTAACTTATAAGTCAAAGCAGTTCCTTTTGCAATTCCAGTAGCTGCTGCTATGCCCAAAGTCCAATTGAGTATTGTTTCAGAATTAGACACTCTTATTACATCATTAAGAACTATAGCAGATCCAAGTCCTCCTACGGCAGCTGCAGCCACGGCGCCCAAAGTACCCGCAGCAACTTTTCCGCGACCTTTCCAGCGAGTTGAAACAGCAAAATTTTTCAATTCAGTTGCAGAATAAGCCCTGGTTCCTAAAGGCTCACATACTTCTTGTCCTTGGGTGCATAGGGAGAATTCATAGTAAGACTCCATTTCATGACCATTTGTTTTTTCTTCTTGCACAACTTTTATATGTTTTTTTACTTCTTCTGATTTAGGATAAATATCAGCAAAAGTGTTAAAAGATACAACTGTTGCAAGTACAAAACTTGCTACCAATTTGTTTTTCATAAATACTTCCTTTTTATTTCGCGCTAAAAACATAAAATCCCTACGCTTTACGTTTAAGTCGAAAACTATATTTTTTTGTTTTTAGGCAGAGACTATAGGGAAGCGTTCTTACCTGTCTTTTAGATAATACAATTTCTATGCCAACAGCTAAGCTAGTATTATTCGTTTTGATGATAAAATAAGTGTATAAATAATAAACAAGAAGGCATTTTTTGCTTAGAATTGACTCATATTAGGCCCGAATTGACTCATATTAGATGTTCCCCAAATTAGGC
>JBMOJS010000235.1:0-4700 GCA_049315665.1 Pseudobdellovibrionaceae bacterium
CCCCATAGTAAGTACAAAAGAATTGCAATAGCTGCGACTAGTGCCTGCTGCCATCGAATAAAATAACGTACACCTAATGCAAAAGCCATCATAGCTAGCTTATTATATTTATTTTTTACAGTTACGGCATAAACAACAAGACAATAAGAGAAAGCGATACTAGCCTCTTTCCCTGGTCTGATACAAAGATATAAAATTGGTGGAAAAAAAATCAGAATTTTTTTAAATTTTTCCTTTTGCAGGTCTGTAAAATTAAATATCTCAGCTATTAAAAAAGAGCTTAGATGAATGACAAAGGCATTAAAACCAACTATCGAATAAATGCTTTTCCCGCCTAAAGTAAAAATATAGCCAGCAATTTTAGCGAAGGTATTTTGATTTGCTTCGCAAGCTGAAACAGGAAAATTCCATAGTTGGCCTTTTAAAATAAGATCAACATAGTTTACGCCACAACCATAATATAAGATTTCATCTCCGTTAATAGGAAAATAATAAATAGACACACATGACAAAATATAGACACAAAGATAATATACTAAGATAAAAATCACTTTAGTCTTAATATTATTTTTTTTGGCAGACAGCTCTAAGCACAAACCTAAAAACGCCCAAAAAATCATTCGGGTTTCCTAAAAACAAATATATACCCAGTGGGTAAAACATCTGTTTTTACTAGAAAAGAAGAAAGCCGCAAAAACAAAGCTAAAGGGAAAAAGAAAAAGCCTACAAGCTTTGTTGCCAGTCCTGGCAAAATAATAAGTCGAATTAAAGACAAACTAATTGTTTCTAGATAATTACTAGTTTCCTGTAAAGTAACAATCTCAAATTTATTAAATAATTTGACCAATCCATACTTTGAGTACCTAGCAAAATCATACGGCTCATCATGCAAAGGAAAAGAAAAAGGTGTTGAACCATAAAAGTAAGCACCGGGCTTTAAAATTCTCCATGCTTCAGCAATTGCAATATTGATATTTTCCACATGCTCAAGAACCTCAAAACAAAAAATAGCATCAATTGAAGAATCAGATGCAAAAGACATAACTTCCATATTTGCCACAATATCAGGGAGTCGTTTTTCATCTTTATCCACTTCTGTAACATTCAACTTCATTTTGTTTTTGATTACCTTGGACCAACCTCCACCACTACCGATAGAGATAAACTTTCCGTTAGTTTTTCCGTAAATATCTACCAATGTATGAGCTTTTTTATAAACATGATTACGCGAAAAGTACTTATAAATACACATTAAAAATCCATAAAATATATTTCGCATTAATTTTCCTTGTAAACTAAAACTTCAAATTATTCTAAGGTGAAATTCATATTGAAAGCAATTACAATTTTTTTAGTGGCACTTACTCTCTAAATCATTTAGTGAATTTTAATCCGTTTCTTTTACAGCCAAACAATTCATAACTTACCACTCAATTTTTTTAAAGCTAGATAGAAGCCCTCACCAGAATTTTTGTGTCCCTGCCAGATCTCTGGTATAAATGAGGCCTTTGGACATTTTGCAAGCAAAATTTTTCCGATATCATCAAAGTTTAGATGACCGTCTCCAATTTGCAATCCCTCTCCATCTACGCCCTTAGAATCTCCTAGATGCAAATGAGCTGTGAATGGTGCAACAATATTTAAGAAATCCAAAAAATTATAATTGAAGTAGTTAGCTACTAATGCCGAGTGAGAAATATCTAAACATATTCTTATTTTTAACTTTTCACACCAGTATTTGATTTCATGGGGGTGAACAAAAATATTTTGGAATCTTTGTCCGCCAAAGTGCCATGGAAATGGGGCCATTGACTGAGGTATTAATTCTACCCCATCTAGGTCAAGCATCTTCAATGATTTTTCAAACTGCTCATAACATTCTTGTTTTTTGGATTCATTGTGAAAAGCATCTCTTGAAAATCCTCCGATATTTGCAACTATCATGGGCCTTCTCGTTTTTGGAAAAAAGGATTTTAACTTTCTTGTTATATCAATTACCTTTTGAGTCTCCTTTAAAGAAAAATCCAAGTACTCTTTATCTTTGGAGGCTAAGTCCATTAAGCGACTCTCACTAAAAAGTTCTGGCGCATGTACTACAAAATCCGTTTCCTCTAATCTATTTTTAAAATAGTCTTCAATTTTAAGATCCATGTCAGAGTATGAAAGATGAAATTCGACAAGTTCAGGCTTAAACTCATTATACATTTCTTCGAAATCATAATATCGGACTGGAATTCCCCATGGTCGTGAAAATGAAAAACTCATGTTTCTTTTTTCGCTAGCTTCAATATCTGAGAAATAAAAAAAATCTTCTTTGCTTAAATTTCGCGTTAGCTTCTTGCCTATTAAATCATGCAAATACAGAGGTGAAAGTCCCCGACCAGGACTTTTGGAAATTATGTCTGATCTTTGAATTGTAGTTCCCGCAGCTAAATTTTTAGCCGCAACTAGGCTCTTTCCAAGGTTTTCCTTATTAATAAGCTCTCCCTGACTAACAACTCGATTATCAGTTCCCAAGGCTTGCTCTAACTCTCGAATTCCATTTACTAAGTATTCAAAATCATTTCTAGTTAGACTTGCAGCATGATCAGGACCTTCCATATTTCGATCTAAAGTAAAATGCCGCTCGATAACTTTAGCTCCTAATGCCACGGCAGCGATGCTTACCGCAGTTCCTCTTTCATGTCCAGAATACCCAACTAGTGCATGCAATTGCTGTAACTTTTTAAGATAGTTAAGATTAATCCCGTGGAAGGGGGCCGGATATGTACTATTACAGTGAAGCAAAACATATTCGGCCTGCAAATTATTTAAAATTGATATTACCTTTTCAATTTCTTGTTCTGTGGTCATACCCGTAGAAATTATAAGAGGTTTTTTTGTTTGCGCAAGCCCCTCTAAAAGTTCGATATTAGTAAAATCAGCCGAAGCAACTTTATAAGCTTGCACTTGCATTGACTCAAGAACTTTTAAACTTTCTAGGTCCCAGGGCGTGCATAGATAGAGAATCTTTTTGTATTCACAGTACAATTGAATTTTTTTATGTTCTTCTAATGTTAATTCGAATTTATGTAATAAATCTAAAATATATTCAGTAGATAAATCCTCGCCCTTTTTTTCAATGGATCTTTGACGATAAAGCGCATTCATATTTCGCATTTGAAATTTCACGCAATCCGCACCCGCTGCATAAGCTTCATCAATCATTTTTATTGCTAAATCAAAAGATCCGTTATGGTTATTACCAATTTCTGCAATTATAAAAACCTTAGCAGAAGTTGCTGATATTTCAAAAGATCCTATTTTTATAGTAACATTTTTCAATTTTTTCTTTCCTGTTCATTTGAAACTTTTAATGGTTATACCTATTTTCACAAAGATACCCTATAAACAATACTGTGCGTATCGATTCATCGATTTAAGTGTTTTGAAATTCTATTTTTTTTCCTTCCTCAGATTGTAAAAACTTAAATAGATTTTCTGTCAAAATCCAATCCTCTTTGCTATTAATATCACCATCATAAAAAGAAGGGGTTTTAACCAACTTGACATTTGCGCCATCACCGTACAGATTTGGCTTAGGCATAAATAAATTTTCTGGACGAAAAACATAGACCAAGTCATTTCTTGCATAACATATTTCAGGAAAATCTTGTCTTCGTCCAAAGCGCGAATTTAAGTCCTTTTCGTAGAAAAATGCAGGTTTATTGTTACGTTCAACCAAACTCCAAAATGGCGTATGATTTGCTGGAATTTCATTGACAGTCATAACGCAGTCAAAATTTCCATTTATTGCTTCTTGAATGCATACGTCAATCATTTTACTATTTCTTAGTGGGTTCGTTACCTGCAGCAAGCAAATATAGTCAGCCTTGAATTCAATTTCTTTTTCGTAATACTGTACAGCATGTATTAATGAAGGCTCAATGGCTATCTCAGAAGTGGCAAGATGGGAAGGGCGAAGAAATGGGGCTTCTGCTCCATATTTTTTTGCAACTGATGCAATTTCTTCTGAATCCGTTGTTACTACAGTTTTGCTAACCAGGTGTGCGCCCTTGCTAGACTCAATTGCCCAAGCTAATAATGGCTTGCCACAAAAATTCTTTAAATTTTTGCCCGGAATGCCTTCCGAGCCTCCCCTTGCTGCAATGATTGTCATGACCCGAGCCATATAAAGACCCCTTAACTTTACAAATTATTACGATAAAGTATATACTATCCGATCAGTAAATTATATCGATTTTGAAAAGAGTAGTAATGCAAGAAGTTGTATTCATCACAATGTTTCATACCCTATCCAGCAGAAATTTTTTTACAACCGATGTTATCGATCAGATTTTAGAATTAAAAAATATTCGGTTTGTGGTTTTTGTGGACGATTATAAATTGGATTTTTATCAACAGCATTTTGTGGCCCCCATGAACTTATATCATTTTGAAAAGGTTGAGAAGAAGTGGCTAAAGCAACTGCACCTCCTTCTGATTTTGCTAAATCATAACCTTCGGTACTATATATACATATCTCGGCTATATGTAAAAATGATTGTATTGTACCAGGATTATAAATTCGTATTGTGGTATTTAGATCTGGTCTAATGACTGATATATTTGGGCTTATATTCATACTATCAAATAATTGATTCGTTGTTTGTATGTTGCTCTCCAAAGAATTTATATATGTTCCAGAAAATGGATATAAC
>JBMOJS010000236.1:0-4698 GCA_049315665.1 Pseudobdellovibrionaceae bacterium
CTAATTACAAATACAAAGTGGGTGTGAGTGGAAGCACGGATTGCACCAGCGCTACCGGGTATTCGGCCAGCACCGCCGTAGCAACCTTGATCACCAATGATATTTCGGCCATTACCGATGGCAGTACCGTCAAAGTTTGCGTGGTCGGAGCCGACGCTGCCGGCAATTGGCAGACCGAGGCCAGTTCAACGTCAGCCACCTGGGTTAAAAACTCAGTCACCATCAGTATTGCTGCGGCCTCGGGCCAAGAAGGCAGCAACGTCACCTTCACCGTGTCTTTAAGTCAGTCTGGGGCTAGTGACGTCACTTTTGATTATGCGACTTCCAGTGGAACAGCCACTTCGGGCACAGATTTTACGGCCACAACTAGCAGTGGGACCATCACTGCAGGCAACACTTCTACCACCATCAATGTCCCCACCACTGCGGACAATACCGAAGAGGCTTTAGAAACCTTCACCATGACCTTGTCCAATGTGGCCAATGCCACAACCGGCACACTCACAGCTACGGGCACCATCGTTGATTCCACACTATTGATTGATTTTGCCAGTAGCGCGGCCATTCCCTCGCAGATGACTTACACACGAACTGGCCGCGGCAGTTATTTTAACTCCAGTGGAGTTTTAAAGTGGACCGCCGGAAATTTAATTATTCGCAGCAGTGAATTTAACTCATGGACCACAACAACTAGAGCCAGCGTAAGCACCAATGCAACGACGGATCCTAATGGAACCAGTTTAGCTGATTTATTGACAGAAGATTCTAGCGCTACCAACACTCACTTTACGCAGATGAGCATCAGCAATATGCGTAGATCCTATGCTTTTACATTTTCAGTGTATGCAAAAACCAATGGTCGTGATGTGCGTCTAGAAGTGAAAGATGCTGGCGGAGCCCATTATCACGAGGCTTATTTTGACCTAACTGGTGGCACGGTTGTATCTTCAGCCTCTGTTGGCTCTGCCACTGGGCGTATACAAGGTATTACTAGTGTGGGTAGTGGATGGTACAGAATTTATGTCGGCGGCTTTACAGGCACTACAGCATCCAACTTAACAACAAAAATCAGCACTGCCTCTTCAGGCAGTGAAACATACACTGGCAATGGCACTAGCGGTGTTTATTTGTTCGGGGCCCAGCTTGAAGAAAATGCAACAGCTACTACACCTACAACATTACTTGCCACTAGCGGAGCAGCTAATTTTTCTCCGCGCTTTGATTATAAGCCCGACAACAACGCCTTCTTAGGTATGCTATTAGAGGCCTCGGGAAGCAATGGTTTTGGTTTTTCTGAGGCTTTAGACAATACGACTGCCTGGCCCAATGATGCCATTCCTTGCACGGCCAATGCGGCGGTAGCACCGGATGGTTTGACCACGGCTGAAAGTTGTATTCCATCAACGGCCAATCAAAATCACAAAATCACTAAACTATCCCAGTCATGGACCGCCAATAGTCATCGCACAGTCAGTGCTTTTGTCAAAGCCAATGGCTACAGCCGGGTATATATGCGGGTGCGTGGCAACAGCACCGCAGCAGATTATATGGAGGCCTTTTTTGAACTTTCGGATGGCACTGTGAATGCTGCCAATAATGCTGGGACCGCCACCTTGGCTAAAGGTTTTATTCAGCCCATCAACAATGGCTGGTACCGTATTGGTCTGTCTGGCAGGGTCTCAACAGCAGACTCGTCTGTCGATTTTTGGTTGGGAGTTGCTGACAACAGCAACAATATCACTTTTGCTGCCGATGGAACTAGCGGTATTTATGCCTGGGGTGTTCAGTATGAAGGGGCCACCAGCTACACCCCAAGAACTTATATGTTCAATGATGGCACCACCAGCGCCCGTGGAGGTGATGCTTTAACCATGACCACCAATGTGTCCTGGTATACATCCAGCACAGATTGGACCATCATTTATGATTTTTCTAGGCCCTGGATTGAAAGTACGTCTGTAAACATTGGTGCGAACCTATGGACTTTCCAAGAAACAGCCACCGCCACCAATGTGAACGAATTCTTTTATACAACATCCAACCAAGTTTATAATATGCGCACCAGATATGGTGGCAGCACTCAGGCGCAAATAGGAAGCACAGCTTCGACTTTTGTCACCGCCAACACCACCTATCAGATGGCCTTAACTCGAAATGCCACGCAAATTCAGATGTGTTATGGGGGCACCAACAATACCGCTACATCGGTGGCCACATTCCCAACCGCAGATTTGATGAACTTTTCTAATGCCGCCAATTCCATTACTTATCATCTGAAAAAGTTTGTTTACTTTCCGCGGAAGCTGACTAATGCGCAGATGACGGCTCTCACCACCGACTAACTTTTGCCTAACCGAAAACTTGCAAATCCTGCGTTGCAGCCTAGATCGCTTCCTTGCGAAATAGGAATACTATTCCTCAGTCGCTCACTCGGCTGCGCCTTGACTTTGCAAGTTTTGGGTTAGGCAAGCGTGTACACTTGCGCGCGATTTGGACTTGGCGCTTCTTAACGCCAAGCCGGACAACCAATCACTGGGTGAAATTTAAAATTATTTTTCTAAATAAGCAGTTTTGTGCAAGCTAGGGTCAGTGGCTTCGACCGCAGATTTAGGCTTCGCCGCCAAATAGCTGCGATCCAATTCATTTTCCACAGCAGCCCGGGTTACAGCCCCAGTGATATCACCCCAGATATTCAATACCGTACGACCACGATCCAAAATAGCATCAATGGGCTGAATGGCAAAAATAGCTGCGGCAGGTACACCCACCATAGGAAAAATCGAAGTCAAAAACACCAAGGATCCCGAAGGAATTCCGGCAGCACCAATGGCAAACACAGTGCAGGCAAAAACCAATTGCACCATAGTGCCAATATCTAAGTGGTGACCCAACCAGGCATAAGAAAAAATAAATGAAATCACGCCCATATAAATAGCTGTGCCATCCATATTGATGGAGGATCCTAAAGCCACTTGATAGTCGACAAAGCGACGGCCCACGCCCATTTTTTCAACTTCAGCCATAGCCATTGGTAAACAAGCTTTTGATGATGATGTCGATAAGGCCAACATTAAAGTGGCTTTGCTCATAGCCATGATTCTAAAAGGATTTACTTTAGCAATCACATAAGTGACCACCATCAAAAAGATCCCTTGGCAAAATAAAGCCAAGAACACCAAAAGAATAATATCTTTGTAAGCCCAAATCACTTCTGGGCCGTACTTGCTGATCACTGATCCCAAGGCGCCAATAATCGCCCAGGGTGAAAGCACGGCCACCATTAAAAACAACACATGGATGGTGGTTAACTTCAACCACTCAAAAAAAGCCACAAAAGAATCGGCGGCTTTGATGTACTTCAATCCTTCTTCACGGTTTTTTTCGTTGTGATGGACGGATTCAAATTCGGCATGGCGGTACTTAGAATCAGTCACAAAGGCAAACAGCACGGCCAAGCAAACAGCCCATAAAATAGTGCTGTGGCTTAGTTTATTAAAAGTAGATTCTTGCGTTGGTTCTAAATTTTTACCCAAATCAGCAAACAAGCCGGCTTTTTCTTTTTCACTTTGGGCCAGTTGCGCCCAAGGTTCAGCAGATTGTTTATTGGATACAGATCCGCTGATCTTTTCTAAAAGCGCCGCATTTTTGTCTTGTTCTAAACTTATTTTGTTTGCTGTCGCGGCGGCTTTGGCCAAAGGATCGCTCAAGCCTTTGGCTAAATTTCCTTCGATCAATAAGCGAATGCCTTTGGAGTCAATGTGTTCAGAAGCCACATAGCCAATGGGGAAGGCAATGACCACAGCTGCGGCACACATAAATAAGTAAAAAGCCACAGAACTAAAAAAAGATTTGCGGCTGCCGCTGCGTAGGCTTTTCAAGATGCCTGTGTACAAAGCCGAAAAGGCAATAATGGGCGCAATCACTTTAACCACTAAAGAAAAAAGCTCTTTAGGTAATTGCATCAACTCAATAAATGGTTTTACTGCGGGACCCAAGGCAATAGGCAAAGCAATAGCCAACACAAAGGCTACACTGATGTGCCACAGCAAATGTTTTGGAGCCAGCCAAGAAAACAAATGGCCAACAAGATTTGATTTTTTTGCTTCTGTTTGAGTGGAGTTTTTATTCGATTTTATATTTGTCATGGCGAAGTTGCTACATGACAAAAGATTGAATGTCTATGGATAACTTTGCACAAAAACTGGCGCGGATGGTCAGCAAAAAATCCAGTTAGTATTTTAGGGTCTGTCAGCTGAAGAATTTGTGGCTGCAACAAAATACAGCGGCTACTTTGTGAAAATACAATTGAAAACCAAATGAAAATGGTTCATCTTTGAGTCAAAGTTTAAAAAGATAAAAACTCCTCTGCACTCAGCAAGTGAATGTCGCTGCTAATGTATTGCAGATGAGTTTAACAACACCAACAGGAGAATCCCTATGTCTGAAAATAATAAAAATGCAAAACAAGAATCTAGAAGACAGTTTTTTAAATCTATTTCTAAATTTGGTGTCGTAGCAGCAGTGGCTCCCGCTATCTTAAAATCTGTATGGCCCAGCCTTGCTCAAGCCGAACAGCGCCGTGGAGCTCGCCCTGGTGCTGGTGGGGCCGCAGCAGGTGGAGCTTTGCCATTGGTAGAGCCCGGTAAAGGAGCAGCCGCTGCTGTGAATTATCAGCATGACCATGCGGCCGTCAAAGAT
>JBMOJS010000237.1:0-4691 GCA_049315665.1 Pseudobdellovibrionaceae bacterium
AAAGTTGCGTAACCAGATCCTAGTTCAGGGACATTTATCTATGAGTCAATACGTCACCATGAACAACTATAGAGTTTAATAAAACCACAATTGAAACTAAATATGCCTTGAACGTCTTCATAAAATTTTTTATTGCAGAATCTGTGCCTGACTTAGTACCTACAAAAAACAAGTGTTGAAATTTTTGACAATC
Organism: Pseudobdellovibrionaceae bacterium; assembly: GCA_049315665.1. Lineage (GTDB taxonomy): Bacteria > Bdellovibrionota > Bdellovibrionia > Bdellovibrionales > Bdellovibrionaceae > JBMOJS01. Next base: position 194 of record JBMOJS010000237.1, read on the forward strand.
TAAAAAAGAATTCAGCCTGACTTTTAATTTAATCATTTTTCAACTTTGATAAGCAATTTAACTGTATATTCATTTTGTTCATTATTAACAATTATCAAGCGGGAGTTTTTATGCATACATTGACAAAAAAGTTTTCTATCTTGTCTGGTTTTATTTTGGCTATGACCTTGCATTTTTCTGCTCAAGCCGAGGTATTAAGTTTGGACCGCTCTTCACGCGTTGACGATGGCTTGTTAGTTAAAGAAGCGAAAATAGTGGATCTGGCTTATCTATTAAAAACCAATGTAAGTTTAAAGAATTGCCAAGTTAGCAATGTCATTCTTGAAAGGGTCTATCAAAACGGGGCTTCAACGGCCAATGCCCAGTGGGCGGATTCTGAACTTTTTTATTCTGTTTCATTTACTTTGACTGATATGTATAAAAATTCACGCTCCATAGTATTGAGTGAAAACAACACCTCCTCTTATTATCAAGCTCCGTGGTATGCAAATCTAATCCCACCATTAAAGGAATACTCTGTTATGAGCTTTGTTGTACAAAAGGATGTGGATTATAGTTTTACAATCAACACTGACAATAGAATAGTGTGGATCAAAACCCCTTTGGGAAATTGCAATTAATTAAATCCCTGCTCAATGTCAAATGACCTGCAGCAAAACAAAAAATACTGGACTTAAACTCCTTGGAAGGGCTGAATGCCATCGGCTCAACACAACAAAGGAGTTACTATGTTACCTCGTCAATTATTTTTTAATCTTGCCTTAGTATTCAGCTCTTGCTTGATCTATAGCTCATGGGTCAAAGCAGATCAGTGTGTTATTACAGTAACACGCACCGCTTGCCCTGGTAAAGAAGCTGAAAGTTACAGCAAATGTCCGGGCGGAAGTGCATCCTGCAGTGAAGTTTTACCTGATGGAGCCGCTAATCCAGAAGATTGCGCAATTGCTGCAACACGCGCTTGCAATAACAAAAGAGTCGACATTACAAAAAATAAAAGCATTGTTGCTTACTACGACAATCAACCTTTAGTGAATAGCAAAGACTTTTGCTTAGAAAAAGCAGACTCCCTTTTCGACCCCGCATTGAGCTTTCCATTTCGCGACAAAGCTGATTGCAATTAGTCGCGCAAGCAAGCCTTCCTATTTATGTTGAGTCCAATAGGGAGGCTGCGAAATTTGTTCTAAGGCCAAACTTCTGGAAATAGATTTCCTGCCCTATTAGTGTCTTCTAACTTTGTTGCAAAACTTTTCAAATTGGCTTTCGCTAAGGCTTCAAAGTAGCGCAATTTTGTGGGCTTAGTTTTTTTACTTTCACTCATGAGATTAAATATAGTTTCTTTAACTTCATTTGGATTTTTTTGAAATAAATCGCACAGGAAAATATCTGGATGAACTGCTTGAATCTGGTGAATCGCTAGGATTTTTTCTGGAAAATCATACAAATTAAATGTCAGAATAACTTTGATATTTTCTTGCCTCGCAAGCGCTACCACATGTTCGTCATCCTTATCGGGAAGACCCACAGTGATATAATCAAGTTTTAATGGCTTCATAGCGCTTTCAAATTTAATCATTACAGTATTTGCAGTATGATTCTTAAAATCTTCATTTCGCTTTTGATCCTTTGAATAGTTTCGAAAAACCTCACTCCAAATTTCTTCTGACCAAAATACTTCTATAAGGTTATTCCAAGAAAGCCATAACATTAGATTTCTTAATGTATTTGAATAAAGTACATTGGCATCAAGAATGACTTTACTCATCTTGATCAATACCGAACCCAGCTTCGTCCGTTTCGATCATCATCTTCGTGAAGCTTTCTCTGTCTTCAATAAACTTCAGCAATGAGTCCTTTTTTACTCGCCAATGAGCACCTACCAGATAACCATTTATCTTTCCCGTTTTTAAATAGTGGAGCATCATTGGTTTTGAGACTTTTGCAATCTCACAGGCTTCGGCAGATGATAAATCGTCCTCAATAACCACAGGCTTTTCTGCGAGCAACAGTTCAACAAGGCCTAATAACTGTAATACAGAATCTGTTTTAACAGCGACTGTTTCCTTAGATTCTGTTTTTATCAAAGCTAACGAGAAAAGCAGGTTCCGCATAGATTTTTCTTTATCCTTAGAAAGGAACATTCTCGACATAAAACCTCCGATTTCTTTAGCATAACATTTACCGTAAATACTGTAAATAATATTTTTACTGTAAACATCGCAATTACTGTATACTTACTAAAGTCGCCTATATTTGATTTGAAGGCTATAGTCTTAAAATGCGACCTGTCTCAAATTGAGACGGTCCGATTGCGATGGGCTTAAAGATCATCACACTTTACATCCATACTAAACAGTCTCTGCTCCGCTATGTAGCAAAGCTCGCTTGAGCCAGGGGCGAAATTTTCATATTTAGGAAAAAACAGTAGTCCGTCACTGGGTGACAATAGTTCTTTACCTGCATCGTAGCCTAAAATTTGATTTTTACTGATTTGAACACCACTCATAAAACCAGGCAAAAGATGGGAGTTTTCACTGCCAGAAATAATAGCAACTATTTGATAAGTAAGGATGGACTTAGATAGCAATAAATTTGGATCTTCGAGATTTTTCAAAATGACATTTAATTGCATAATTATTTTAGATAAAGCAGATGCCTTTTCTTGTGAAAATCCTTTTTGACCGTATTCTATAACCAGACCTTTTTTATTTTCGTGCACAACATATTCAAGTAAAGTTTTACCGCTGGACGAAAATGATTTTTCTGCCAACAGCAAAATGGGAAAATCTGCACTCAATCTATTTGCTATTTGAATAGTAAAGGGATCTTTAGCTGATACAAAAAATGGTTTGATTGAGGGCTCTATTGTTTGATGCAAATCTAAATTGAATTTTGTGTTTTTGATGATTTTAGATATTTTGCAAGATCTTTGGTGTTCATAAGAATTATTATTGATTGTTGAAAAACTTCGATTCAAATCAAACTCAATAAAACGACAATGTTTAATTGCAGCCTCTACATTGCAAAGCAAAAAACCAAAGTCATCATAGTCGGATACCTTGTGATTGATTGCATTGGCAAGAAGATGATTTATAGACTCAATCCCAATGACCTCGTCACCGTGGATCAAAGCCGTCACAAGAAGCTGAATAGGTTGGCCAAAATGATCTTTAGATTTTCTGAATACAAAACCAAATTCATCTATGGGTTCTATACAAAAATGTGAATTAAGTAGTCTTGGCCAATTTTGAAATTTTTGAATTTCTGCTTCAATTTGCGTATGTGCCATTGATTTGATTGTTTTGATTTTTGCATTTGTTGTCAATTTTGAAGTGTTATAGCAGCGATTTCAACCTGGAAGTGCTGCCACAGCAAAGAAATACCTTTTAAAAACATAATTTATTTACAGCACACAGCATTATGAAAAATAAATTCTGTCAAATAAATTCTTGACTGCAAAACAATGCATTCAAAATTGTTTACATGGCTTTAAAATATTTCTATCACACGGCTTGGTGTGGGTTAGAAAAAAGCCTCTATAATGGACTTTAGCAGCGACTCATCGTGGGTTTTTCGACCTTGTAATTCAATATTTAATTTTTCAAAAAACCCTAAAAATGGCGTCTGAAAACCTGTGGTAGTGTACTTTTAATTCAGAAATTGAATTCGACTTGGTTGAATGAAGTTCAAAATAGGACTGATTCAATCGAAGTGAATTTGATTTTAAATATTACAAAAAAATACGGAGGCATTGTGCATTCATCTTATTCGGTAAATACAACTATCCCCTTGGTCTTGCAAAAACTGGACAGTGAGGCTTTGCACAATAAACTGGTGGAACTTGCGTCCCGAGAACGAAAATTGACCACTCATATTTTATGGCACTTGGCTGAAGTGGACCGACGCAAGCTTTATTTGCAGATGGCGCTCCCTAGCTTCTTTGAATATTTGGTGACAGGATTGGGCTATGCTCCGGCCAGCGCCCAACGTCGCATAGATGCCGCCCGACTTTTAGCACAATTGCCACAGGCGGAATCCCAGCAGGTGGCAGAAAAAATTGAAGCTGGGGATTTAAATTTATCGCAAATTTCTAAACTTCAAAGCTTTTCGCGCCAAGTGCGCAAAGAAACGGGCCAGGTCGTCAGCCCTGAACAAAAAAGTCAGATCTTGCAACAGATCGAAAATCAGTCTGTGCTACAAACTGAAAAAATTTTAGCAAAAGCTTTAGATATCAAACCCCAGCAACCAACTTGCACCCAAATCCAACAAGATGATTCAGTTCGGATAGAGATCACTTTCACTGCGGAAGAGATGACTTGGATCCAGCAAGCTCAAGATCTTTTATCCAACGCCACCGGTGGAGCTTTGAAAGAAACCTTGGTGCATTTGGCAAAAAATTTGGTGAGCAAGGAGTTGCGTCGGCGCACAGACGATATGCAGCCAGTGTCTGCTGAATCAAACGAAATTACCATTGAAGGGCCTGCTGAAAGTGAAGAGTCAA
>JBMOJS010000238.1:0-4680 GCA_049315665.1 Pseudobdellovibrionaceae bacterium
GTTTCTAGCCTGTTGAAACTCAAGCCATTCTTCAACATTATCAATCCAACCCAAACGCCCCAGTTCACGAAAAACAGCTTTAGGATACTCAACTTTAACCTCATGATCCTGCAAAACCTTTTGTGCTAATTTCCAAAGGGCCTCATAAGAATATTTAAAACGCTGTACTGTTCCATCTCGCTCAAGATCACTTGGACTAAGAATTTTAAGAGCAGATTCTAGGTTTTTTAAGGCATCAAGTGTTTGTTGAAACGAAAGACTCACATCATTTCTTTCGAAAAAAGTGGTGCCCCGCGAGGGACTTGAACCCCCACGCCTTACGGCACTAGATCCTAAGTCTAGCGTGTCTGCCAATTTCACCAGCGGGGCAATATATGCTTTGTGCACCATAGGATAAACACTTTGCATGTTTATCCTGATATTTATTTTTGCAATTATATATTCTGTAACCGTGACGCCGTCATCAATTATTTATCATTGATCAGCTTTTTGTATTCAGGGGCGCGCATGATATTGGCCAGCTCTTTTTCCGTGTCCATCTCAATCCGCATCAACCAGCCCTCATTCATAGGATCATCATTCAAAACCGAAGGGTTTTCCAACAAGCTGGTATTCACTTCTATCACAGTGCCAGAAACGGGCGAGTACAAATCACTGACCGCTTTCACACTTTCAACCACGCCAAAAGTTTGATTTTGTGTCACTTTTTGGCCTTCTTCAGGAAGCTCCACATAAACAATCTCGCCCAGCTGGTTTTGCGCAAACTCTGTGATTCCCACGGTCACGATATTTTCATCGACCTGAGCCCATTCGTGTTCTTTGGTATAATAATAATCTTCTGGAATATGATAAACGCCCACAACGGCTCCTCTTGAATATATTAACCCGTCCGAAAATAAGTCAGGTTAAAAACTGTTTCTGTATCCCTATAATTCCTAATCGCTATTTGGCCAAACTGCAAGATCGCAACGCCTACTTTTTGACAAAGGGTGTAGGGCTAACGCGGCACTTCACTTTGCGACCACGAATATCCAATAAAAATTCTGTTCCAAGGGCTGCAAATTCGCTTTTTATATAAGCAATTCCCACAGGGGCATCCAAGGAAGGGGAGTGGGTGCCACTGGTGACCCAGCCAATCTTTGCTCTGCTTGCGGCATCAGCCGGGGCGCTAGCTCCAGCATCAGCGGCATACAACTCATAACCTTGGCGGGGAATGCCTTTTTCCAAAGGCACAAAGCCCACCAACTTGTGGGTCAGGCCTTTTTCTTTGCCCGCTAAAAATACTTTTTTACCCAAAAAATCTTTAGCATCAGGTTTAATCACCCAGCCTAATCCCGCAGCGTAGGGGTTGATTTGATCATCAATTTCATGGCCGTACAGCGAGTACTTCATTTCTGTGCGCAAAGTGTCCCTGGCCCCCAGGCCCACGGGCACAAGACCTAATTCTGCGCCCTCAGCCACCAGTTGCTTCCATAAATCCACACTGCCGGCAGATTCAATAAAAAGCTCACAGCCAGTTTCACCGGTGTATCCCGTGGTCGCCACTAAAACTTTGTGGCCTTTATACTGGACTGAAAAAACCTTGAAGGCCGCATATTTGCTTAAATCAATGGCCAAAACTTTTTTGCATAATTCAGCGGCTTTTGGTCCTTGCACCGCGATCTGTGACCACTGACTGCTTTCATCGGTGATATCGGCACCTAAATTGTTTTTTAACATCCACTGAAAATCTTTGTCTTTGTTCGAAGCATTCACACAGACAAAATAATCCTGATCTTTTTCTAAACAGTAAATAATAATATCATCCACCAGTCCACCCTGGTCATTTGGTAGCAAGGTGTAGTGAGCATCACCAGATTGCAATTTGGCCACATGATTGGTGGTCAGCCATTCTAAAGTTTTTAAAGCGTTGGGGCCTTTGACGCGAATTTCCCCCATATGGGAGACATCAAACAGTCCACCGGCAGATCGGGTGGATAAATGCTCTTCTTTCACACCGGAGTACTGCACAGGCATCCACCAGCCGGCAAAATCCACCATGCGTGCGCCCAGGGCAACGTGTTCTTCGGCCAACGGAGTTTTTTTAAGTTCTGTATTCATAATTAAACCTGTCCTTTATTTGGATTGGTGCATGGGGCATTAGTCTTCGCCGCAACGGGTATGTGGGTCAATACTCGGTGCACACGGCTATTTCATAGGTCTTTGGGAAACCACAGCGCAGTCAAATCCTGTTGCGGACGCAGTTCGCTGGATTTATTTTCAGAAAGCTCTAGCGGCCACTGAATCACGGATCCACGGGTTAAAATCTGTGTGTTTTTTTGCCTATGCAGCCACGATAAAAATTGCCGGGTTTCCCCTGCACAAACCATCTGGCGGTCTTTGCCTTTTTCTTGCAGTAAGTCCCCAATCACTCGGGCCGTGGCGGCGGCTGTATGTGAATTTTTATCTTCAGCTGGGCGATTGTTTTTAACTGCGATCAAATAACTGTAGGTCAAAGTTTTATTGCGCATAGGTAAGTGCTGTTCCATTTTTTCAAACCACAAGGGCTGCGCAAACTCAATGCGATGATGACACCAATCTTTGGGTTGGGCCAACAAAGGACAGTTTTTTTGATGCACACAAGGGGCCGCAATTTCATAGCCGTTTTCTATTAAGACTTGACGAAATTGCATCAACTGGCGGGCATGGTCTTGCACCGAAGGCTCTAGCAAAACAATCACTGGGGCGCAAAAAAGCCAGTCCTGCAAAGCTGCCATCTGTTTTTGCATCTCTAAAAAAGAATAAGAAAATAAAACCAGACTGCTTTTTATTTTTTTGGGCTCGGTCAAATCCTTCTGCCAGTGGGCCTGGGGGTGCATTTTTTGAAAATAATCGGCATTGATTTTTTTCAGCGGCTCATTTTTTTCAATAAATAAAAATTGTGTATCATAAGAATTTTTAACCCCATGCTGTTGCCACGCCAGGCTGGCAGTGCCAAGGCCGGCCCCCACATCCACTATATTTTTATATTCCATGGATCTAGGAACCCACTGCGCCAGGTCCTGCATGACGGCGCGGTTGCGCAAATAGTTCAACGGAAAAAAATAAGCCCAATAAGCTATCTGGGCCCATTTTTCAGACCACGGAGTTTCGGCCCCAGGGTTCTCAATAAAATAATCCGAAAGTTTTTTTACATAACCAGCCAGTTTTTGTGATTGATCCGTATGGTAGCCATACAAATGCAGCTGCTCAATGATGATGTGTTCAATAGATTCAGGCAGGGCGAACGAGGATAATTTTTTCATAAAATAGTCATCACCTGATCCAACACACTTTGTACACTCATGTTTTTCATACATTCAAAATAAGGGCATTGCTCTTTCAAGCATTGGTGGGTCGCAGGGCAGTTCACCGAAGGTTCAAGGACACTGACTTGTTCCCCTCGGGGCTTCCAGCGCAAAGACCGATGCACCAGCACAGGGCTGTATAAACCGATCACTGGTCGATCCAGGCTTGCAGCCAAATGGGCCACCCCGGTGCTGGGGGCGATCACCAATAAAGATTTTTTCAGAACATACAAAAGTTCGGTCAAAGAAAGTTCATTTTGTAAAATTAAAATATTCTTTGCAGCGACTGACAAAAGGGGCTGGGCTAAAGCATTTTTAATGGGGCCAAGCCAGGGTTCATCCATGGTTGTTCCAGTGACAATAATTTTGTATTTTTTTGCAAGTTCACTGATCAAGCTCACATAGTTTTCACTGGGCCAATTCAAAGCTGATCCAGCCATCCCTGGATGTATCACAATATATGCTTCTGTGGTCTGCAAAAAATTTCGTAAGATTTTGTCTAAGCGATCCTTGGACAAAGCTAGAATTTTTTCGCTATCCAATTTAAAAATTGAGGAAGGGCTACTTGATGCAGTGACTGTGCTATCTAAAGATACTGATTCTGTAATTGTTGATAAAGGGATGTCAGGAGTGGTCGTCCTGCCACCCGATATTTGTTTCACAGCAAAAAGTAAAAGATCTTTGTTGTAGTCGGATTCATGCTGCAAGGATTGACTGCGCTTTTGCCTTAGGCCTGCAGTTAAAAATAAAAAACTGTGCCATTGGCTGCGCACGCCCACGCGGATAGGCACTCGTTGCAACCACAAAGCCGCAGAAATCCACCACGGACCTTGAAAGCTGACAGCCATATCCAATTTATTTTGTCGCAGAAATTCAATAAACTTTAAAAAATTTTTAAATGAAAATTTTTTTTGAAAACCATGCCCTTGGCGCTGGGGGCTGGCGAGATTCAATAAAGGCTCTAGCCCTGCAGCCACAGCCCATTGTGTTTGAAAACCAGTTGGCAAAAGCTGATCCACACCCAGGGTGCAGATCAGGTCGCCAATTTTATCTAAACGAATCAATAAAATTTTCATTAATTATTTTGCATAGTCTTCAATGGCAGGACAGCTGCACACCAAATTGCGGTCACCAAAAGCATTATCCACGCGGCCCACGCTGGACCAAAATTTATTTTTTCTAAGCCATTTCAGCGGATAAGCCGCTTGCTCCCGCGAATAAGAATAATTCCATTCGGTTTTTAATAACATTTCTGCTGTGTGCGGACTGTTTTTTAAAACATTGTGCTCTTGCGGGGCTTTGCCTTTTTCAATCTCGCGGATTTCTTCACGAATAGATAGCATCACTTCAATAA
>JBMOJS010000239.1:0-4673 GCA_049315665.1 Pseudobdellovibrionaceae bacterium
AAACGCAGCGAAACTGGAAAGTTTTTGCAAAAAATTTTGTAGCACGGCTTGTGATAAAATAAAAAATTGTTTTTAATTTAAATTTAAAAAGGACAAAAGATGGTAGAAAACACAGCAAATCTAGAGGCTAAAAAGAGCATCAGTTATTTTTATGGATCTTTTTATTCACCTTCATCGGCCTGGTCGCCTCTGTCGGCGTAGGTTATTATTTTTCCGGAACCTGGGCCGGGGCTTTGCAAGCCTTGTTTATTTCTTCTGTTTTAGTAGTGCTAGAGGTCTCGTTGTCTTTTGATAATGCCATTGTCAATTCGGTGATTTTAAAAGAAATGACCCCATTGTGGCGGCGCCGCTTTTTAACCTGGGGGATTTTGATTGCTGTGTTTGCTATGCGCTTGGTTTTTCCATTGTTGATTGTAGCCATTGCCGCCAGCATCAACCCTTGGGCCGCTTTGGTCATGGCCACCACAAATCCACAAAAGTATGCTGAACTGATGTTGGGGGCGCATTTACAGGTATCGGCTTTTGGCGGTAGTTTTTTACTGATGGTGTGTTTGAAGTATTTTTATGATGAAACCAAAGATCAGCATTGGATCCAATGGCTTGAAAAGCCCTTAAGCCGGTTGGGAAAAATTGAAGCTTTAGAAATTGGCTTGTGCATTTTAACTTTGTTGGGGCTATCCAGTTATTTGCCAGGTGAAGAAAAATTAATTTTTCTTCAGTCTGGTTTAGCGGGTTTAGTGGTGTATGTGATTGTAGATGGAATTGGCAGTTGGCTTGAAAGCTCTGGCGTGCAACATGGGCAAAAAGATTTGCACAAGGCCAGTGCCGGGATGTTTTTATATTTGGAAGTTTTAGATGCCTCTTTCAGTTTTGATGGGGTGGTGGGGGCTTTTGCTATAACTAATAATTTATTTATAATAATGATTGGTCTTAGTGTTGGTGCCTTTTTTGTACGAAGCATGACCATCATGCTGGTGGAAAAAAACACCTTGGCGCATTATGCGTATTTAGAACATGGCGCTTTTTATGCCATTGGTTTGTTGGCCCTGATTATGCTGTCCGGACCTTTTTTACACACGCCAGAATGGATTACTGGACTTAGTGGGGCCGCGATTATTTTGATCTCATTCTTGTCCTCCTTGCGCAAGAAATCGTGAGCAGGGAGTTTTATGAATGATCCATTATCTATTTCATTTGCTGATATTGAAAAAGCTCAAAGCAGAATAGACAAGGTGGCTCATCACACCCCGGTTCTGACCTCGCGGACATTTAACACGGCCTCTGGGGTTGAGGCCTTTTTTAAGTGTGAAAACTTTCAGCGCATGGGGGCTTTTAAATTTCGTGGGGCCTACAATGCTTTAAGCAAAGCTTTAGAAGCTTCCAACCCCCAAGGCTTTATTGCTTTTTCCTCTGGCAATCATGCACAGGCGGTGGCCTTATCGGCAAAAATTTTAAATAAAAAAGCGGTGATTGTCATGCCGAAGGATGCTCCGCAAATCAAAGTGCAAGCCACCGAAGGTTATGGTGCTGAGGTGGTTTTTTATGACCGCTACACCGAAGACCGCGAACAGATCACGCAAAGACTGGCCTTGGAACAAAATTTGATTTTAATACCGCCATTCAATCATCCTGATGTGATGGCGGGGCAAGGCACAGCGGCTGCAGAATTATTGCAAGAAATTCCAGATCTAGATGTGCTGTTGGTCTGCTTGGGTGGCGGGGGATTGTTGTCAGGTTGCGCGGTGGCGGCCAAACATATAAATCCTGGATGTCGGGTGATTGGGGTTGAGCCCCGGGCTGGTAATGATGCTCAACAGAGTTTTAAAACCGGAAGCATTGTAAAAATAAACACTCCGCAAACCATTGCTGATGGGGCGCAAACCCAAAGTCTGGGATCACTGACATTTCCCGTGATCCAGAATTTGGTGGATGATATTTGGACAGTGACCGATGATCGTTTGATCGAAACAATGAAATTTTTTGCCCAGTCTATGAAAATGATTGTTGAACCCACGGGCTGCCTGGCCGCTGCAGCTGTTTTATTTGCCAAGCAGGCGGAGAGTGTTAGGCTTGCGCCCGCGGATATTTTTGCTGCCCCGGCTTCTGGGGCTAAAGTCAAAAAAGTAGGAGTGATTGTTTCTGGGGGCAATGTGGATTTAGGTTCCTTTGCCAAGTGGGTGGGTTGAAGGTAATGAATATTATTGCGGCAAGATATTGCATTTGCTGCGTAAATCTTGGCAAAGATGGGCAAGACTGATTTCTTGCCCCAGAATTTTCCCCTGATACGCTTCGTATTCCAAGGCACTTTGTTGGACAATAAAGATAAGCATTGCATAAATATCAGAATATTTTTTTATCAATGAAATAGAACCAAAATGATCGATGGCTGGTTTTAACCAAACAGTATTATTTTTTGTTTTTGTACGATCATTTTTAATTTGGATTAAAGTGTTTTTTAGTAATTCTAATTCTTTATTGATCAATAGTAAAAACTGTTCGGGCTGGATGTTGGGATTTGTTTTAAGTGCTTCTGCAAAAATAGAGTCTATATTGTCAATCTGCTGATAAATTTTATTGTGCTCTTTGATTAAATCATCGGTTCTAAAATACTGCAAAGCCACTTGTTGCCAAGAAAATTCTCCGCCAATTCCGAAATTAGGAACTTGCGATATTTTGCCTTCGGCACATTCTGTGATAAATCGTACAGCTGATAAGCAGTTATTTTTAAATACGTGGTAGTCAAAAGTGATTGTCGTAAGCCAGTCCCTTTCTAAGTCAAAAGCGGCACGATTGGCAATGCATGAAATATTTTTTTGAAATTGTATTTGGGAAGTTTCTTGTTTTTGTAAAATTGGAGCACAAACCACTCCCTGTTTATTAGCACGCTGTAAAGAATCAGGTTTTGTGATAAAAGCGGCGCCCCCCAAGTAGTCTTGACTGATTGTAGAGGCCATGCCAAAGCTTTCGCTACCTATTTGCAGCCAGGTGTGCTTGACTTGTGTCACAGACCGCAGTCCCTCCACATAGCCAACTTCTTTTTGCGGAAATATTGGAAGGTCCGATGTGCATTGCAATACATTGGGGTTTGGGGTGTAGCCATTCATTTCGGCTTCAGTGACGTTTACCGTTCTTGCAATATCGTTGGCGCTGTCGCCGATGACTCCGACAGTTCTAGCTATGGCTTCATTGCTGGTTTTAAGAACTTGATCCCAATATTTTTTTTTATAAATAGTATCGACTTCTAAAACACTGCCCAGTAAATTCACATAACTTTTACCTAGGCGAGTGAAAGGATTTTTATCTAAAAAACCGGAAGCTTTGAGGGGCTTTGTATTGGCGTCAGCAATGGGTGTATTAAACATTGCAATTTTTGCTTTTCTATCTGGATAAGCGGCCTGCTGCAGGTGGGGTAGGTTTGGCCATTTTTGAAGTGGTGCCCCAAAGCAATATGAAAAACCAAGTGTTAGCATTAGAAAATATTTTACTTTAAAAGCCATAAGATGGATGTTGCTAGATAGATGCCATCGGAAGTGCGCATTAACGATGTTTAAGGTGACCACACCTGTATAACTTTTTTGCACAGCTACTATCGAATAGACAGTGGGTATAATAACGCGTTGACTTCGACAGCCTCAAAAAATATCTTATATTTAGGAGCATTTAAGAAAAGTGACTACACATTTATTGGCCCAAGCTTATTTTAAGCGCTGTAAGATGCGTTTATTGGCTTTACAAACTCTGCTGGAAGTAGGGGCCTATCCTGATGTTTTTAGTGAAAGCCAAGAAATTGTGGAATTGTTATTAAAAGGCTTTTTGCGTTTATACAATATTGATCCACCGAAGTGGCATGATGTATCGCAAGTGTTGATAGAAAACCAAAGTCTTTTCGCACAAAAAATTAAAGACAGTTTGGCTGCCACTGCTGATTTTTCTAAGTATCTGCGCCGAGAACGTGAAAACGCATTTTATGGCGAAGACGACATGATTCCATTAGAGCATTACAACGAACAAGTGGCTCAGGATTGCTACGATCGTACTAAAAAACTGATAGAACTTTTTTCTGATGAATTTGAACAATGACCAGTCAGTTGAAGTTGCAAAATATTTTATCCCAGTGGATACAAGAGCATATTGATTTTTTACAGCAACATCATCTTGTTGCTATAGTTCAATTTGGATCCACGGTTAGGGGAGCTTTAAAAAAATCTGGGGATATTGATTTATTTTGTATATTTAGTCATTTAAGCACAGATGCTACCGATAAACATAAAATGTTTTCTAAAATCGAAGATTCTTTAATGCAATATATTCAACCCCAGTTGTCTGAACAGCTGTACCCATCGGTGATTGCTCGAACAACCCAACAATTGGATCATATGGCTCCGATTTATTTTGATATGGTCGAGTTTCACAACATCCTGTGGGACCCGCAGAACACCGCCCGTGATTTGCTGCAAAAAGCCCAGCAGTGGATGCAGCAGCACGGTTCTTATAAAGTGCAAAAAGGCAATTTATGGTACTGGATCATGGACTCAAAAGTTCCACCAGGACATCCCGCGGATTTGCAGTTCAAGATGGAAGTGGATGGCGAGTGAGTTGGAAGTTATTTGCTATCTAAGTAAAGCAAGTCCGGGCTTAAGTCTTCTTCATTGGGCCACTGGACAATGCCATTG
>JBMOJS010000019.1:0-20535 GCA_049315665.1 Pseudobdellovibrionaceae bacterium
ATACTCCTCTATTTTTTAACAACAGCCTTTTTTGCTTTAGCGGATATGGTCAGGGGGGCGTCAAATTGGATTTAAAGGCTGATGGTAGCCAGATTACAAAAGGATGGTTCTCCAAAAAATTGGACAGTCGTATGGGCGGAGCAGTCGTATTAAATGGATATATCTATGAATCAGGCGATAATACCAGGGACTGGCAATGTGTTGATTGGACAACTGGTGAACAGAAATATGCCTCCAATTCCATTGCCAAAGGTAACCTTGTTTCCGCCGATGGGTTGTTGTTTATTTACAGCGAAAAAGGTGAACTTGCACTTGTTCCCGCAACTCCCGATGGATTCAAAATTACCAGCCAGATCATCGTTTTCTCCTTTTATGGACGACAGGTTTGATTTGGATTATTATTTGCTGGCATGCGAATAGGTGCGATAGGAGTCAGATTTTGACTCTGATTTTGAAAAGATTCATTAATTATCTGATCGGCTGACAAATACCCTGCATATAGAAGACCTGTTGCCAAACCGACTGCAAACCCCGTACCTGGATTTGCAGTGACAAAACCCGCAAATAGACCAACACCTATGCCTAGCGTAAGTCCTTTTCTTCCGTTATTAATTATATCTTTTGTAGTTATCAAACCAGTCGGATCCACAAAATTCACGGGATCATTTCCGACATACCCATAAAGATTCCCATCGCCCCCATCAAAAAGTATAGGATCCTTCGAAATCCATCTACCAATACTAGGATCATAAGTTCTAGCGCCGAACTTCACCATTTTTGTGTCAGGATCGTAAAGTCCGCCGGCAAAGCCGAAGGGCTGATAACCGGGATTGGTGTCTTTGGTGACATTACCAAATTCGTCATAATCCAAATCCTGCACCACTTGCCCGGTTTGGCTGTCGATGACTTTTCTGACTGAACCCACATGATCTGTAATCAACATCAATATACTGCTTCCTTTATACATAAAATCTGGCACATGGGAGCGGGTGGCATACACATAGAACTGATCCACCTGCCCCTGACCATTGATTTGTGCCAACAACTGGGTGTCACTCAACCACACATAACGATTGGTGATCTTTCCTGACTTCTGTCTTGCTAAGCGCCTTTGCCGGTTGTCGTACACATAACTGATCGTGCTTCCATTTTGCCATGAACTGGTTAACTGTCCATAAGAATCAAACTGGTATTTTGATTTTATGGCTGAAGTCACCAGATCTTTTTTCTGCAACAACTCACCTTGCAAAGAATAACTTAAAACATCATTCCCGGCCTGGGTCAGACGATCTTGCTCGTCGACTTTATAGGTGCTGGTCACGTTGGTTGGTTTATTCAACAGGCTTACGCGATTGCCATTGCCATCATAGCTGTACTGTCTTTGTAGGGCCGTGCCCAATAAGGATTGATACAGTCTTCCACGCAAATCATAGGTAAATGCTTTTTGTGTCGTGATCCCGCTATTGATCTCTGTGATTCCAGTTACTCGGCCAAGGCTATCACGAGTGTACCTTTGATCATAGACCACGATATTTTGTGCAGGGATGGTATTGCCATTGGCATCCTTGCTGGCGGGCTTGGCATAGATAAAACTTTTGTAACTGATATCACCAAAAGCATCATAACCGATCAACTGGCTGACCCGACCCAAGGTGGTGCGACTTAACTGACCATTGCTGGATTGATAGGCCAAAGTCATTTCATTGGCCTTGGTGATTTGGTCATCGTTGTTGCGGGTGTAGTCTAGCGATTTGGTATTGAAGTTATTATTCAAATACAAATTAGAAATATAAGCCCCACCCAATGACAAACCTTGGCGAGTGATTTTTAAATTGTAATTTAAATCCTGAGCATTATCCAGTAACCCTGGCGCTTTTAATTGAGCTACTTTCTCGGTCCCAGTGTCTGGGTCATAATAAGTATTCTGTTCCAGCCCTGTCTGATTGTTTTTTGAAATCATTTTTCGATCATTCAAACTATAATAAAAACCATCGGGATCATTGGCAGCATAGGTGTAATCAATGATTTTTTCTGTGGTTTGTTGCCGGGTGATTTGCCCAGTTACTGGATCATAGGTGTTTTTGATCACTCGCCCATCGGCTCTGCGTATGGAAACTAGACTTTTATCATTGTCGTAAGCAAAGCTATTATAAATATTTTCTGCCGTAGCTAATAAGGCCGGCGTGTACTGTGTTACAAAATCCCAAACATTGTATACAAAACTATGTACTGGTTTCTGCACTGGAGTCACCTTCGTGCGTCTTCCGCCAGTATCATAAGCATACTGTTCAAACAAGCCATCGGGCCAAGTGGTTTTGATTCTTCGACCCATAACATCGTATTCAAACTTGGTGATTTGCCCCAAGGGGTTTTTAACCTGCACCAGATCATTGTTAGCATCGTAGCTAAATGTGTAAACCCGTGCACCTTGCTTTAACTGACTGATTCTTCCGTGCACATCATAAATGTATTCCATAGCTGTAACATTAGGGATTTCTTCTTTGATCACTTGACCAAAACTATTTAAATAGACCTTGCTGATTCGGTTTTGCCCCGAAGTGTAGGTGTATTTATTGGTGGCCCTGTCATAGGCAGAGCTTGTGGTTCTTTGGGTTATTCCAGTACTTATACTTGAAACTATCTGCAAGGCCTTTAAATCAAAAGGATCTTCGTCACTCGTCACACGAATCACCCGATTTTTGGTCACAACATTGGATTTGTCGTAAGATAAAATATTGGGGTAGACCTTTCTTTCGTAGCTTATAGTTTTATAGTTGGATTTTAATAAGCTGTCTTCGGCCCATTCAAAAGTAGACGAGTTGTCACCTGCATTGATCTGCAAGGATTGATTTTCGTTGTCATAAGTAGTGATCTGAAAACCATCTGGGCGCGTTTCAGTACGACGATAACCAATATTACTTTGACTGATCGTATAATCCTGATCAATAGCCACTTGGGTTTTGCGCCCCAGGGCTGTGGCCATCGTGATGACTTTATTAAATATATTTCCAGTGGTCGTGAAAGCTGAAAAAGCATTCCCGGTTTGATCTTTGATCAATTCGCCCTTGGCATTGTAGCTGAATGTGGATAAAGCCCCACTGGGCTTTTGATAGCCCGTCATTAAATTGCTGTTGGCCTGATAAGTGATTTTATAAGAAGTGTTATCGGGTAAAATAAATTCACTGGCTAAATTATTGGCATTGATTTTAACTTGAGTCTTTCGCCCAGTCCAAGTCACAAAATCAAAACCTGCAGCACTTCGCACAATCTGGTAACTGTGACCAAATGCATCCACCACGGAGGTCAGTCTTTTGGAAGTGTCGTAATTAAAAGTTAAAAGTGTTTTTAAAGTCAAAGCATGCTGAGTACTGATATGATAACCATCTTTATCAAAATTATAGATCAACTGATTGTCTTCGGACGGGAGATGGTAGCCCACTGTAAAAAAAGTGCCAGCACTAAATTCCCGTGTTAAAACTGCAGGCACTGATAAATCCACATTTTGTATTTGTCCGTTACCAAGGTGTATTCTGTTGCTAACTCGGTCTAAAAAGTGCTGTTCACTGAAGGTCCAGCCACCTAATGACATGGCTTGGGCGTCATAGCTACCTATGTATACAAAATCTGCATCAGTACGTTTAGTTCCATCATTGTAGGTGAATTGTTTGTTGATTCTTAGCAGGCGTTGATTGCGCTCAATTTGACCTGCTTCATTTTTACCATTCCAGGTGTAGTTAAAAGACAAATTAGGTACGGCTGCAAAATTAAATGTGGCTATGCTTGTCACTGGAAAAATAATAAGACCCGTATTTGAACCAACAATTGGTTTAAAGGTATTCCATAACTCGATATTAACAGAGACTGATTTTAAACCTGCAGGCATTGTTGAGTCCACCAGAGGGATGTTCACTGTGTAATCCAAGGCACGCCTTGATCTGGCTGATGAATAATTAAAGCTCCAGCTGGTGCCAGGGATTGGGATCTGTTCACCTAAAGATAAATCATCCACGCCAATAATTGATCCGCATTGATTGCGAGGGCGGATAGGTGGCCTTATACTTTTACTTCTTTGATTGACGGCTTGAGGATAAGAACACTTACCCAAAGCATCATTCAATTGATAATCACCAGGGTAGCCATAGCCAGCAACGTAAATACGATAATAATAATAAACGCCGTCATCTAAAGTGTACGTTACATTATCAGGCTTCACACCGCCGCCGCTAACAATTGAGTTTATCATGTTTGATGTGTCCAAAAAACCAGAAAAAGTTATCCTAGGATCGCCCGGTGGAAGATCAGCTTTGAAAGCTGCCATAGTCGCTTGAGCTTGGGCATAACATCTATTGTATTCAGCGATCTGATAATCATACCACTCACCAGCCCACGCCTTCACAGAAGAGAAAAACAAACCCAACAACGTGGCACAAAATAAGACAAGGCGATTCAACCTACGAGCAAGCATAAACTCATCCCCCCAAAAAAAGCTACAGATACTATAAAATCATATCTGTTTATTACTAGGGGAAGTATTTTTGTTTAAAAACATGTCAGTTTTATACGTCTAATCTATAAGCAAACAAAGTAATGTGTATTTAGGTGTTTACTGATCCCGCCTCGTTATGCGCCACTGAAAAATAAATACCTTGCTGACTCAAAATGGGATAGTGGTGATAGCTTCTTTGGGTATCTTATAAGAAAAGAATTCATTTTTGAATCACGACTTGACCACAATCTGCTTAATATACGGGGTTAGAAGGACATGATGTCCAATAATTATCAAACAACCATATCCAAATCTCTTTGCATACATTCCAATAAAATTTGTATTAACAATTCAGGTTCTAGCTTCCAGACACGCCTACAATAATAACTCACTGGCGGCAGCTCAGGACACCATGGGTCAGAAGTGAAGAAAATAAATAATGTATTTGGAAAGTATTTACTAATATGATTATAGACATCGATCCCATTACCATCTGGCATATTTAAATCTGAAATAACAATTGAAAAATGATGTCCATTTTTTAGTAACTCTATGGCTTTATTACCAGATAGGGCAACTTTGGTAGTCAATAAAAACTCATCTTGAATTATTGCAGAAACTTGTTCTAAAGTCTGTTGCGAATCATCTACATGCAGTATCTCAATCACAATACTCCTCCTTGAATATTTTTGATTTTTTAGTATGTCATAATTATGCTTACTGTTAGTTTTAAATATATGTTGCATATATGCAATAAATATTTTCATATATGGACATCAAGGATTTGAAGAATGACTCGATATTGCAAAATACTGGCTGAAAATATACTTTTTCGTTTAGAAAAGCTAGATCGCCGGGTAGCTTGGCTGGCCAAGGAATCCAAAGTAGCACCTAGCACTATTGGCCGACTGCTTTCTTGTGAAACAAGCCCTTCTCTGGAAGTTATAGAGGCCTTAGCTTTGGCTCTAAACTGCAAACCCCATGAATTGTTAGAACCCAATAAAAAATTGGCAAAATCCGAAAACAGCAAAAAACCGGAATCCATAGAAAAGAAACTGGATTTAGCTTTAGAATTATTGCAATTTCAAAATGAATTAATTAAGAAAAAAATAAATAATACTGATGAAAGCTCTTTTCTTCTTCTAACAAAAGAAAAGTACCAAGATCTATTGAATTTCGAACCTCTATTTAACCAAACAAAACAAATGATAGATATTATTTCCAAATTACCTGAAGCCAGCCTAGAAACAAGAAATAGAATAAGGGATTTATTAGGGATAAATAGAAAAAATCAGGATAAAATAATAATGACCCATTTAGCGAAGGCTGATTTTGATAGTCAAACATTGATTACTGAATCAGTTATTAAAACACGAAAAATTAAGTAATCGATTTTAATTTATAAATATGATTTAAATAAGTATTTAAAGTTTCATTTAAATGAAAAAGATCAACATAATTCATTTCTTTTAAAGCAGCCATATGGCCACTTGCAACAAAAGATCGCCTTTTATAAATAGCCACTCTACATATTTCTTCATCAATGCAAGAAGATTTATATAAAATCGACTCAATAATCATTTTCTTTATGTTTTGAAAGTTACACAGTAGCATATTAACATAGTTTTAATCTTTAAAAATTATGTCAATATAATATTGTTTTTCGCCTCGAGTTAGTTATAAATTTATTTACAAACAATACTATAGAAAGATAAAAGTATGACTCAACTTTGAGGAATACCAAATGTCTAACACTGTCTTTGATTTAAAATTAACAAACATAGATCGACCTAAAATTGACGATATTGATAGACATATTCTAGCTGAGGCAAAAAAAATCTCCCAGCTACTTAAACAAGTTGGACAAGAAAAGTTAGCATATACGACTTTGTCTTTACAAAAATTATGGACATTAAATACTAATGAAAAATTAGAGGTACATCGTAGGATCTCAACATATTCTATGTTTATAGAAAAAGCTGTTGCAAATAATCATTTTTACAAACCACAACAAGAATTAGAATCATTCTTTAATGAAAGTCGATTTCATACAACAAAGCGGAATTGGATAAGAGTTTTTGATTCCAGTGATCCTTCAGAAATATTTGAAATTTATAATCACAAACATATTCAACACTGGCGAACCAGTAATTTTTGGAACGCCACTACCTATGATATTCTAACCATCATGGTTTTTGAATGGTTTCATCTTTTTCAAAGAGAAATGAATATCGAAGCGCATCTGTTAGAAAAGGCCAACTCTATATTAAATGGAACTGAGTATATAAACATCCAACAGCCCGTTTTGATTCGCGAAGGTATTCAATTTGAAGAAATAAGCCATATTCCCCATTTGATTGATGCAAAAATTCTTGAGGGATTCTTAGTCACTTCAGAAAAAAT
Source organism: Pseudobdellovibrionaceae bacterium (assembly GCA_049315665.1). Taxonomy (GTDB): domain Bacteria; phylum Bdellovibrionota; class Bdellovibrionia; order Bdellovibrionales; family Bdellovibrionaceae; genus JBMOJS01. The sequence goes on from JBMOJS010000019.1 coordinate 6,890, forward strand.
GCTAAGCCCAAATTATTATTTAATTAAAACTCTTGGGGTACCACTAGGTCCAGAAACGCATACTTTAAAGTTTAATAAAAATTCATGACCAATTCTAAATAAACAGCCTGAATCACGATTTGTGTGAAAACAGTCTATATAAAATTTTTTAAAATTAACGAGCTGCTTTTAAATTTAAGATTAGAACAAAACCAAAATATTCGCTTTTATCATACACTGGATATGACTTTTTAAAATCAATAAGAAAGTCATCGTCAGGAAAATCAATCTGTCTGACTTTATGACAGGGTATTGATGTCCAATCCAAAACAGATTCTTTTTGCTCCATAACAGCCTTTATAAACATCTCTTCCACTCGCGCCTCTGAGAATGAATCTCGCTCAAACAGCTCTTTAAAGCTTCTTGTTGTTAACTCAATCGGGTCATATTTGAAGTGCTTTGTGATATTGGGCGAACTAAACACCGGGCTTCCAAATGTATTATATAACTGATAGCCTTGACCAAAGGTAAAATCCTGAAAAAACTGTTCGTGAACTTTAAGGCCAGCAATAACCATATGCTGCCAAAAAAATTCAGCACTGCCATTTTTCTCATTTGTATAATCTATATTGGCGTTGTATAGCCCTGCAATATAATTGGATTTAACAGCTTGACCGTCAAATATTTTATCGGGGTAAACGCAACTTTTCAATACATCATTAAATAATTCTACAGCTGCCATAGTTGTGCAGTGTTAACACCGTCTTTTTTAGGCGGCAATATTTTTTATTAGCTTCTCTTCGCGATTAAACCATAAATTATCGACCATGTTTTGTACCTGATCTTCTGGATGTACTGTCACTTCATTTGGGAGCAACAAAACAAAGCACACAGGGGCATTAAACATTGTTAAATCTTCTTTGATGGTCCTAAACCCCCATTGCATGCATGACCTATAAACTGATGTATCTTTGCGCGGAAATGAAACAACGCCTTGACACTCAGGCAATTGCGCAGTGAATCGAATTCCACAACCTATAATAGTGGGTGCTAATTTTAGGCCACGCGGTATTTTTTTCAAATCTGCTATTATCATTCCCATTTTATGAAAAGTATTGATGCCTAATCTTTTAATTTCTGTAGGGCCTTGGGTAAATGCCGCATAGTACTGATCTTGTCCCAGCTGACTATCAAAATTACTTTGCCAAGAAGAACTCATGACACCAACTATTTCACCCTTATTTTTTAAGACATAAAAATAGCTTTGTTCATGGAACATTTCAGGGGTAGCATCTTTACCAACTAGGGACTGTAAAACCCTAGACCACTCCCTGATCCAAAAGCCATAAACTTCATCTATTCCTGCAGAATTTTGCTGAATAATCTCTAATTGAACGGCATTCATGCAACCAAGGCCCTTGCTACAGGCTGATTTATTTTTAACAGCATTGCATTGTAAAGCTCACTGCAATTTTCTAGATTTTCTATAACTTTTTCTTTCTCAAAACTATTGATTTTAGATAACGCTTTAAAACCATAAACAATATGCTCTTGATCGACGACGGAATGACCCCTTAAAAATACAGAGGCCTTTTTTCCAAAGCTTCTATCCACACGATCTGCTAAACTGCCAGCTACAAGCACTGCCAATACTTCTAAGAACTGTGAATATCCACAAAATGAAACTGGTGGTTCATAGTTGATTTGATAATATTGGGATTGTATCAAGGCACTGGTTTGTGGCAACGATTTATAATTACCAATAGATAAATTCAAATTATTTAGATCATTCAATATCCATTGATCATGACCACCTTCTTCTTTTAAGTGATGCATTGTGCTTTTGTAGTCTTCTTGATTTTCTAGGGGCACACGCAGTGAATAAGCACAGATTAGACGTGTCGTATGACGCACTAAAAAGTATTGTTGGGCCAACCAGGATCCATAAAAATCTTTATTTTCCCATTTGCAAGAAATCATAATTTTTTTAGAATTTTCGCAGACTGAGTAAAATGCATCTTCTATATTCATCACACACCTCTTTATAAATAAAATAAAATTCATTTATATTGTTTTTTTTGTTCAGAAAAGTTGCAACGATGATTTAAAATATTACTTTGTTCTAGACTTTGGTAGATAGCTCTAAAACAAATACGAATAGCTTATTCCAATACTATTTTCTTTGACCTTGGCGCAGTTCAACTTTTGCCCCCGAAAGCTGACTTCCGAGCTTCCATCATAATAAGAAAATAGGCCTCCGATAGAGCTTCCGCCCTTGGTTTTAAAACCAATAAAACCACTACCTAGCGCCAGATCGACGATTCAAATCTTAAATTTTGAAAAGTTATCCACATAAAATCGGTTTTTTTTTTAAAAGCCGTGGACACCTTCTTGGTTTCCTGACCATTAGCTCCTTCAGGCAGAAGAAGTCGGCTGAAGAGCCGACTTGTTAACCCGCAGAATACTGTTATTTATTTACTAAATTTCGGAAATGGCGGAAGGCCTTGTGCCGCTCTTTCCAAAGCAGCTTTTTGAATATGACTATGAATCTCTTTGATAAAGCGAGTCCCACCATAAATTCCAACGATCAAAATAGCTGCTCCAATTAGTTCCTTCATAAAATAATCTCCTTTTAAATTAGTTTTTTGGTTTAATAAAAATTTGCCCTCGAACAAACTCAAAAACCTTTTCAATTTCTGATTCATTTAGTTTTCGAAGCAACACATCGAGCTTAAATTGTGTTGGTATTTTATTCGCCCGTTTGTCTTGGTCGGTAAAATTGCGAAAGCTTGCAGGACTATATCCGTAAATTATCATGAGTCGATTTTTGAGTTCGTCAGAAAGTCCTTTTTCGCCATTTTCTATATCTGACAAATGACCATAAGAGACCCCTACTTTTGTAGAAGCCTCTGCCAATGTCATTTTGGCTTTTGTTCTTAAGTACTTTAAAATAGATCCATCAAATGAGATTTCCTTTGATGGTGTTAGCGCAAGCTTAGATCTGGTGATCCATCCGCCGAACTGTTTACGATAAGGCTCGCCATCGTAGATTTTGACGATTCTTTCAAATTCAATTTCATTGAGGCGTGCTGCGCCTTTGCCATTTTCGATTTCGCTAATCCACCCAGCGCTTCTCTCAATTTGCCGAGCGGCCTGTTTGATGGTGAGTTTCTTTAATTCTCTTAATTTTTTTAATATGACTCCATAGTGATTCATAATGACCTCGATTGATTGGGATTTTTTTAATAAAAATGAATTTTTGCGAATTTTCGTGAGAGTTCAGAAATTCTGAACGAAAGCACAATTGTGCTGATGAGAGGCAGCGGTGGCAGGGAAATGGAAGGGAACTACAGGGACTTCAACGGTCAAAAACGGTCATTGCAGAAACGAACGATCTCGACTCTCAGTGATTTTAACTGTTTAGAACTTTTGGGTTTTTACGTCTCGGCCAATTATTTGAAAAATAAATTGGTCGGGGAGACAGGATTCGAACCTGCGACCCTCTGGTCCCAAACCAGATGCGCTACCAGACTGCGCTACTCCCCGACATCGAAATAAATTGGGATTTAAAGTGGACCCAAAGTAAAAATATAGGGGCCTTTTGTCAAAAGAAATTAAAAAAACATTCAACTTTGTTATTTCTGCTGTATTTGCATAGAATAGACGAATGGATGATTTTTTTAAAAGTTTACCTCCCTGGGCGTTGGCACTAGTAGCTATTTGTGCTGGCCTTGCCTTTTTTATGCTGAATGAACCCCCAAAAACCATTTGTGATGTACAAAAAAGCAATTTCCTTGAATCTCAGACTGGGGTGATTTTTCCAGCAGTCATCAAAAAAAATAAAGTTCCCCCTTCGATCGTTAAAGCCAAAGAAGCCTGTCTTTATGGCAATAGTGCTGGCTCTTGCTATCATTACCTAGGAATATTGAATAAGTTGGCTAAAGATTTAGCAGAAAAGTCATCCGAGTGTTTGTCCCCAATATTTGATATTTCTGAACTTAAATTAGCCCTACTGGATGGAGCCGAAGTGATGGTGCGTTTGGCCTGGGGCGGTGAGCCACCAGAGATTGGCCCCAACAAATTAGGTTGGTTGCAAGATTCTGAAGTGGCTATCTATTGTCGACTTAAAAATGTTATTATTCGATCCACATCCGAAGTAGATTGGAATCAGCTGCGACTGCAAGTTTTTAAAAAATTACCTGGTAAAGAAAATGCAGGATCACCTACTTTAGCAAGCTCGTATTTAAGTGATTCAGACATTTGGTCCCGCAGTTTATATTCCATTCGCTGCGAGAATTCCTACTAGGGCTTGTCTTTAGGGGCTTTATAGCAAGTGTAAACTTTAAATAGAAAGCACTTTTAAATAAGCCCAGCTGTCTTTTTGTTCACCCGTGTAGCCGTAAAGAACAAATTGCGGGTCCTTTTTGTTTTTAATTTTATAAGTATTTTTTTTGATATTGATGATGCGCCAATCGATGGGGTTTAGACCAAAGGTTTTTAAGTGGTTTTGTAGTAAAGGCCCTGTAGTTTGCATAATATGTCCTCCGCAGATTTGCAGATGCAAACAGTGCCTCAGTCTAAAAAAATCTTAATTAGAGTGCGGCAATAAATCTTCTTGTTTTTAAGATCATTTATTTTATGGTCTTAAACTATGAAATACTTTCGCAGCCATTATTTTTATTCTTCTTTGATTTTAATTTTAAACATCTTTGCTGTAACAGCATTATTTAAAATAATTCCTGAACGCCGTTGGGCTGCCACTATTGCTGGGGCCTTGTTTATTTTTTGGCCTTTGTTATTGATGTATTGGGAGTGGATTTTTTACAAAAAGACTCAAAAACTTTCATGGCTATGGCTGCTGTCTTTGCTGCAATTTCTTATTCTCTTTGCCATCCCGATTTTTTATACTCGTGTGGTCCACTGGAATAGCGAGTTTCAAAGTTTATTCATCGCAGGTATTCCTGCAGAGTCTATGCATCGCTATGCCAATAAAAGTTATAGCATCATGCTATTGCTAGGACTGGCCCAATGGGTTAAATTTTGTTTTTTAACGACTAAGAATAAGAGTTAGGTTCTATGCTTATCACATGAAATGAGGACAGGGGCTTATCAAAGCTAAAAATAAGACTTTTCAATGCGTCGAACTTATTAATTATGGAAAAGACAAAAGGGATCCCCTCTTACTGCGAGTAACAATAAATAGAAGGGGATTCGCTTTGTCTATGGTAAATCTATAGATAATCTAGATTTCGAAGGGAACTGCAGAAATAGGTTCTACTCTAGAAGCTACGTCATAAGCACTCATGCCATTGGGCAATAAGGCTAAATTTCTAGCTTTTTTAATAGCTGCAGTGGCTTTTTTCTGTTGAGCAATGCTTAGTTTAGACATTCTAGACGGAGTGATTTTACCACCATCGCTAGTAAAGCGGCCCAATGAAGATGGATCTTTATAATCAAAAAGATGGTCACCACTGAATTCCTGACGGTATTTGCTTCTTACTGTTTTTTTCATTCAAACTTCCTTTTATAACAACGACGAAATGGCTTTATACGTAAAAAACCAGTTGCCAGCAAGTGTCTTTTTCCTATAGAAGTAATCTTTCTTAAATAATGACACACGCAATATTTCAGAGTGATAGAAAAAGGAGTAGATAATGAGTCGATGTGAACTAACCGGAAAAGGGCCAGTTGTAAAAAATCTGGTGAGTCACTCTAACATTAAAACAAAATCAACTGTTCAGTCAAATGTGCAAAGAAAACGTATATTTAGCAAAGCATTGAACCAAATGGTTCGCCTTTATGTGGCCACCAGCACCATTCGCGAGATGGAACACATTGGTGGCTTTGACAGCTATATTTTAAACCAAAATGACTCAACGCTTTCAAAAAGGGCACTGGCCATCAAAGCCAGACTACGTAAAAAAATCAAGGCTAATAAGGCTTAAGGGGCTCGATCATGGCAAAATTAAAAATTAAACAAGGCGCTACCGTTCAAGTAATCACGGGTTCTGACAAAGGCAAAAAAGGTAAAGTCCTTGCTTTGGATAAAAATAAGTTGAAAATCAAAGTTGAGGGTGTTCGTGTACAAACTCACTATGATAAAAAAGAGGGCTTATTAAAAAAAGAAGGTTTCATTGATTATTCCAATGTTAAACTGGTCGACAATGTTGTTGTCGAAAAGAAAAAGAAAACTTCCAAAAAAGCTGCTACAAAAGAAAAATCAGCTTAGTTTTTTTGTTTATTCATTCAGTCTTATTTTGTTTTTGGTCACTACGCCGTCTTTAGCTAGTGACCAATTTATATGTAAAAACTCTGGGCAGACCCGTCTTTTAAAAATCAAAGAACTACCAAAAATATCACCTATTTCCAATTCTATGGAAATCCCTGGAACAAGGACCGAAAATTCTACTTTACCTCCGGTTTGTCAGGCCATTTATGTTAAACAAGGGGCAGAGCAGGTAATTGGTCAAGGCTCAAGAAATAGCATTTGTTATAATTTTTTAGAAAGTGTGCGCAAAAATCTTCAGGCCGCCCACTGGGTCTGTCGAAAAGTAAAAAGCTTTTCTGAAACAAGTATTGTTTTACCTAAACCAACAGATAAAAGGTGAAAAGGCCAATATCATGAGTGCTAGTGATTCTTTGCTGCATATTTGTAGTGTGCAAATGAATGCTGTGGATGACATAGATATTAATTTGCAGTCAATAATCAATAACCTAGATCAATCTGCAGAATGGGCTTTGCAACAAGGACACGATTTAGAAAATCTGCTGGTTTGTTTTCCGGAGAATGCTTTGTACTTTCGCATTATATCTGAGGAGGCCATGCCCTTTTTGGATTTGCAAGGGCCACAGTTACAGCTGATTCAAAAATGGGTGGATCAAAAAAAATCTTATGTGCATTTAGGATCGGTGCCACTTAAAATCAAAGATCGAATTTATAGCTCTTCCGTTTTTTTTGCCCCAGGCCAATCGCCCCAAGCCAGTTATCAAAAAATGCATCTGTTTGATATTCAATTGCAGGGGCAAAAACCGATTTTAGAATCCGATGTTTTTGCACATGGACCGGCTCCATCTATTATACAAATTAAAGATTGGAAGCTGGGAGAATCGATTTGTTATGACATCCGTTTTGCTGAACTTTATAATTACTACGCAAAAAATAATGTTGATGTTCTTTTAATCCCTGCTGCATTTTTACAAAAAACAGGGCAGGCCCACTGGGAAGTTTTATGTCGCGCACGCGCCATTGAAAGTCAGGCCTTCGTGGTAGCTACAGGTCAGGTCGGGGCGCATAAAAGTCAAAAGGCCAATATCGAGCGCCACACTTTTGGCCAATCCATGATTGTGGATCCATGGGGGCAGGTTATCACTGTGGCGGATCAACAAAATCCGCAGATTATTACGGCAACTTTGAGTAAAAATAAAATTCAACAGGTGCGTCAGCAAATTCCGATGTCGCAGCATCGTAGGGGCGCTATTGGCGGACCTACATAAATTGGCCCAAAAACAGGTCAACTTATTTTTTGGTCTGTGTCCTGTTTCTGAGATAATGTCACATATTTTGGGTCTGGTTAATACACACTAACCCTAATAATAATCAAAAAAATCATGGTGATAATTTTTATTATCAATTTGCTTTCAAGTTCTTTTTTCTGCAAAATGGGAAGGACTTGTCTTCATTATATATTTAAGGTTTCGCTCTAAAGGCTTATTTATGAAAACTTTGTTTTATGGCTTAATATTATTTTTAATTCTTAATGCTAAATTGAGTTTTGCTCAGACACCCAGTTCTGCAGAACTGACTGTCTTAAATACCCAAACTTCTGAAGATCTAGAAATTCAATTGAAAGCCAAGCAAAGGTTGTATCCTGGCGGAGCTGAAGAGACTGATTTAAAAATACAAAATCCTTTACCCACAGCCCATCGTAAAATGGGTACTGATGCAAGCGCTGCTGATGAAGCGGTTTCAGAAGAATAGGTGTTATTTATGGCGCAAAATTTTGATTTACCAACTGGTGTTGAAAGAGAAACTTTAGATGCAGATATTGTCATTGTTGGTGGCGGTGCCGCTGGCTTGTCTTGCGCTTTGCATTTACAAAATTTGATTGAAAAAGAAAAATCAGCGGGGACTATCTCTGCAGATCCTATGATTGTGGTTTTAGAAAAAGGCAGTGAAATTGGCGCCCACAGTTTTTCTGGTGCTGTTTTAAATCCGAAAGCCTTGCAAGAGTTGGTGCCGGGCTTTAAAGATCTAGATTGTCCGCTGGATTGTGAAGTGGTTGAAGATGAAGTTCATTATTTGGGTTCTGACTTTAATATAAAACTACCTGTGACTCCACCGCCTTTTAAAAACAAGGGCAATTACATCATTTCTTTAAGCAAGTTCAACCGTTGGTTGTCGACCCAGTGTGAACAAAAAGGGATTAATATATTTCCGGGTTTTGCGGCCGTCGAAGTTTTGTATGACGGCGAAAAAGTTGTTGGCGTACGCACGGGCGATAAAGGCCGGGATAAAAATGGCCAACCCAAAGCTAATTTTGAGCCAGGCATGATCATTAAATCCAAGGCCGTGGTTTTTGCGGAAGGGACTCGCGGGTCCTTGCTTAAGCAAGTAAGTGCGAAATTGAATTTGCGCCAAGGTAAAAATCCTGAGGTGTTTGAAGAAGGTGTGAAAGAGATCATTCAACTGCCTAAGGGTCGCATTGAAGCGGGCAAAGTGATTCACACCTTGGGCTTCCCGCTGCACAAGTCCATTGGCGGCACTTTTATTTACACTTTGCCCGAGGATAAAATTATTGTTGGGTTGGTGGCTTATTTGGACTCTCATGATCCGTTGTTGGACCCACACCGTGAATTACAAAAACTAAAAACCCATCCTTTTTTACAAAAGATTTTACAAGGAGGCCAGGTTTTGGCCTACGGAGGTAAAACTTTGCCTGCCGGGGGTTGGTATTCAATGCCACAGTTGTTTGGACATGGCTGGATGGTGTGCGGAGACTCTGCCAGTATGGTGGATGTGCAGAAATTAAAAGGCATTCATTTGGCGATGAAGTCAGGCATGCAGGTGGCTGAAACTTTAGTACAATGTTTTGTGCAAAATGATTTCTCTGCAACTGCAACATCTTTGTATGAACAAAAATTACACGGTGATTACGTTAAAAAAGAATTGTATCGCGTGCGCAATTTTCATCAAACTTTAAGTCAAGGGATGTTGGCTTCGCTGCCAGGATTGGCTTTGCAAGAGTTGACTGGTGGCCGCGGACTGAAAGACCCTATGTCTTCTGCGAAAGACGCTGACACCACTGAAACTGTGGTCGAAGTGTGGGGGCCAGAGGGCTTGAATGCCGAAGAAAATCAGCTGCCTAGCCCTGACGGCAAATTATTTTTTGATAAGCTTTCCAGTGTGTATTTGACGGGCACTATGCACGATGAGGATTCTCCAAATCATTTGCTTTTGCAAAATGGAGATGTTTGTCGGACTGTATGTGAGCCTAAATACAAATCGCCGTGCACCCATTTTTGCCCAGCCAGTGTGTATGAAATGCTGCCGTCCAAAAAAGGCACTGGACAATTTGATCTGCAAATCAACTATACAAATTGTATTCACTGCAAGACCTGTGATATCAAATGTCCTTTCGAAAACATTGAATGGACTGTTCCTGAAGGTGGCGGTGGGCCTAAATACACAGCCGTCTAGCACAGTCCGGAAATATTGATAACGGAGGACTTTTGGCTGAGTTTTTTGCCACCACGGCGCGTGGTTTAGTAGAGCCTTTACAAAAAGAATTGGCATCCATGGGGTTGAGTGTGGGCCCTGTGCAAGTGGGTGGAGTGGCTTTTGAAAGCAATTGGGAAGGCTGCTATAAGGCCAATTTCAATTCTCGTTTAGCCAGTCGAATACTTAAGCCTATTTTAGATTTTGTCGCCTATCAGCCTGAAGATTTGTATCACAATATTTTGAAACATGATTTTACCAAGTACATCCGACCGGATCAGACTTTATCTATCGAAGCCAGTGTCAAAGAATCGAAAATGCGCGATCAACGATTTATAGCCATGAAAATCAAAGATGCCATTGTTGATCAGTTCACCGAAAAATTTGGCTCACGCCCCAATGTAGAAAATGTGAATCCAGATTTACGCGTGCATGTTAAGGCTTATAAAAATCAATTCTCTGTGGCTTTAGATACTTCAGGACAAAGTTTATTTATGCGTGGTTATCGTCAAGAAGCGACAGAAGCTCCATTGAAAGAAAATCTAGCAGCCGGTTTACTGCAGTTGGCGGAATGGGATCAGCAAAGTCCCGTGGTGGACTTGATGTGTGGATCAGGAACTTTTTTGATTGAAGCTGCGATGATGGCTGCTAAGATTGCCCCTGGACAATTTAGAAAGAAATTTGCTTTTCAAAATTGGAAAGGCTTTGATCCCGACGTTTTTAGCAAAGTTGTTGATGAAGGTTTATCTGAAGAAAAAACGGAACTGCCATTTAAATTTTATGGTTTTGATATTGATCGACAGGCCATTGATGTTAGCAAAGCCAATGCAAGAAGGGCCGGGGTTGACGAGCTGATTGAGTTTAAAAGAGAGCCCGTATCTACAGTAAAAGCTCCGGTTGAAAAAGGTATGATTATTCTAAACCCGCCCTACGGCGCGCGGATTGGTGATGAAGATAATCTAAGAGATGTTTATAAAGATTTGGGCTTCACTTTGAAAACTCAATTCAAAGGCTGGGACTGCTGGATTTTATCTGGAAATAAAGATTTAATTATGGATTTGAAACTTAAATCCACCCGTAAAATTTTTGTTTTCAACGGGCAGATTGAGTGTAGATTTTTGAAATACTCAGTCAACGCTTAAGCGCCATCTAGGAGACTGCTTCTAATTTTTTTGGGTGCACATCAATTGCACGCTGCTAACATTGCCAGCATTATTAATTTGCAAAACAGCAGGGCCCAAGGCTTGGAATGATGAGGATCGACCTACTGTGAAAAAAATTGTATATTTGTCAGAAGTCATAGCCGCCAAACTTGTAAAATGATTGACTGTTTTAGGTCTACCAATGGCCAAAATATCTTTGTCATTGGTTTTTCCATCTTGGCTGTAAATTTCAAGCTGGGCTTGTTTTTGATTTTCGTCTAGCTTTAAAACAAGCTGCAAAGAATAGTCAGATGCAGCTAAGGCATCCACTTTAGAACATTCAATAATTGTTCCTGCATTGGCCAAACAAGATGTGGCTGTTATAGCTGCTAGTAGTAATACATTTTTCATGAAAGCTCCTTTTTTTTAAAAATAAACATAAATTGTTTAAGTGCGTGGCCAGATTTGTTGTTTTAGCAACATTCAGCCTATTAAACACACAGGCTTATACTACAACAAGTTTCTATCTAGGATTAAAGAATTCAAAGCTTCGTATACATGATTGTAATAAATAAAGTATTGTCCAAATAATAGACAGTCTCCTGCTAACCAATTCCCCTTTAAAAAGGCTTATATTCTACCAAATAAATCGCCAAACCACTGAGTAATAAAACCATAGCTAGTAGGGTGGAGCGTTTGATCACAGAAATAGACAAAGCCAATAGTAACCAAATTAAAATTTTTGAATACACCCAGCCTTGGCTCATAAAGCCCCCTTTGCCGGCCATAGCGAAACCACTGATAAACATCAGCAGTAATCCTATGCCGTGGGCTGAGTAGGCGACAGCCTTTGCCTTTTTTACCAATTGGGTTTCTGCAATTTGGCTGACAATAATACCCCCTAAACCGATAAATAAAGAAACCAGTCCAATCAAATGTAAAACTTTATAGAAGTTGTAAGGTAACATTTAAGACTCCAATCCAAGATGGATTTTGATCTGTTTAATATTTTTTTCAAGCTCTTTGACCTTAGGTGCTGAGGCCAAAGTCCGAAGATGGTCACGGAACTTTTCTAAGGGATAACCGCCATACTGTCCAGGCTCTAAAATATGATTCATAACGCCCGACTTGGCTGCTAACATCACATGATCAGTGATCTGAAGGTGTTCACGAATGGCTGTTTGCCCACCGCAGATAAAATGATCGCCAATTTTGACGGAGCCGGCAATGATGACTCCTCCAGCTATCAAGCCATTTTTGCCGATCTGGCTATTGTGCCCCACATGCACATGGTCATCCAGTTTGGTGCCAGAGCCGATGGACGTCGTCATCATAGTGGCACGATCCACTGTGCAGTGAGCTCCCAGCTCGACATGATCACCGATAAGCACATTACCGATCTGAGGAATTTTAATGGGGCGCCCTTTGTTGGGAATAAAACCAAAACCATCAGCGCCAAGGGTGGTGTGTGGATGAATCTCACAATGTTGGCCTATCTGGGTAAAGGCGCCCACAAAGACCAAAGGGTGAATCAAAGTGTGATCGCCGATCTGACAATAAGACTCGATAACACTGTTGGCGCCAACAGTCACATCCACACCGATTGTGCAATGCTCACCAATAACCACATGCGGGCCTATCAGGCAGCCATGTGCTAATTTTGCTGTGGGGTGTATGACCGCAGAAGCATGAATGCGAGACTGTTGATTGAAGCGATTCATTTTGCCATCAAATAAAATCATGATTTCGGCCATAGCCAGTTGCAGATTGTTCGCTTGAAAAATACAGCTTTCATATTGGGAAAAATCAATTGAGATTTTAGCGAGTGCATCTTTATTGATCACAATAATAGAAGCTTTATTTTGTAAAGCTAACTGTAGTTTTTTTTCATCCTGAGTAAAAACCAAGCTGTCGGTTTTGCAGTGCTCGGCCGGCAAAACAAAGCTGGCCGCAGATTCTTTAGATGAATAAATACAGGTCACCAAAGACGTAAAATTATTTTTAAGCAATGCGGAAGAGATCACTAATGCCTCGCGCTAAAGGGTTGAGATCATTTTTTTGATGTCAATACCATACTGTTGGTGTAACTGTGAATGCAAATAAAAAGACTTAATAGAATGGAAGTCTATGGCAGAAAAGAAAGTAAAAGCAAAAAAAGCTCAAGCCTCGAAAGCTGCAAGTGCAATTAAAAAACAGGTGGCAAAGCCTGTTAAAAAACCTTTAGCGAAAGCGGACACAAAAAATTTGGATGATAAAAAAACTCCTATAAGTGCCAAGTCCTCTACAGCTGTAAAATCTATTGCAAAAGAAAAAAAATCAAAAGTAAAACCTGAGTCCTCTGAAGAGCAAACTGCAACTCCTAAAACTTTAAGCAAAGTGAAAGAGGACGGGGATGTGTCAGAAGGAAAGTCTACTTCTGGTGCTAAAGCTAAAAAATCAGCAGCACCTAAGGTAAAAGCAGAAAAAAAGAAAAAAACAGCAAAATCTTCTGGTGCATCAACAGCGGGTGAAGATCTGCAAAAGTGGGAAGATTTATTTGGTAAATGGGGCAGTGATAAGGCTTTGGCCTATAGTTTGTCTGCAGCCTATGAAGCCAAAACTGCGATTCAGCACAAATTGTTTGGCTGGGGTTACATTTTATCCAATGAGTATGATAGACTGGAAGTTCTTTTTAAAGATGGCAAAAAAATACTTATAAGTAACAGGAAGTAGAATGGCGAAAGACGATTTAGCGCAGGTTGATGGTAAGGTTGTGGATGCTTTGGCTGGGGGGATTTATAAAATCGAACTTGACAATAAAATTTTAATCA
>JBMOJS010000240.1:0-4652 GCA_049315665.1 Pseudobdellovibrionaceae bacterium
AATATGTGATAACCATTTTCTTGATATTTTTTACCATATTGATTGCGATCGATTTGTGCTAATGCAACTCCAGCTAATTTTTTTAAATCCTCATTAGGTTTAACAGAAGATTTTATTTCAACAAATGCTGTAGGCAGACCAGGTCTTTCTATAATGATATCGATTTCAAGATTATTATTCGTCTGCAAATATGAAAATTGATAGTCCAAGGCAAAGTAAGAATTCAATCGATGCATTTCAAGAATAATAAATTGCTCAAACAGATCACCGAACTCAAAAGTTCCCTTTTTAAGAGGCGTATTTAGCCGGCGATTCAAACTGCGCACTACTCCTGTATCAAAGTAATAAAATTTAGGATTTTTTTTCTGTCTTCGGCGCAAACTATGATCATGAGAATTTAAAAGAATTCCTAAGTGTGTGTCCTTCAAAATTTCAAAATAGTTTTGTACCGACTTGGTATCTGCGCCAACATCTTGGGCGATTTTTGAAAAATTGATAATTTTAGCATTCATCTGTGCAGCGACATCCAAGAATAAGCGAAAGGGTTTTAGATTTCTGACAATTTGTTCGGCTTGAATTTCTTCTTTTAAATAAGTAGAAACATAAGAGCGTAAATACAACTGCACATCTTTTTCGCCATGCAAGCTAGTTAATGCTGGCAGACCCCCACGAGCCAGATATAAAGATAAATCAAATTCTTTTCCAAGCTCTAGATGAGTTAAAGGAAAAAGTTCAAAAGAGAAAGCCCGCCCGGCCAGTAAATTGGCAGATCCCCTTTTGAGTTTACGTGCACTAGAACCCGTCAAAGCAAACTTGATTTTTTTATTTTCTATCAAATAATGAACAGTATCTAATAATTTAGGAATTTTTTGAATTTCATCGATGATCACCCATTCAGGATTTTTTTTCTGTTGCTCAATGAACTTTATCAAATAATCTGGATTCTTAATTAGCTCATCTTCCCATTCCGATTTAAGCAAATCAACTTTAAGAATATTTTTTTGATTTTTAAAAAGTGTATCAACCAAGCTCGACTTGCCTACAGCCCTGGCTCCGAACAGAAAAAAACTATGTGATTTCGTAAATTTAGGTATTCTATGGATCATACTCCATAAGTGTATTTTAAGAAAAAGATAAATTCAAGTGGAATACTGGTGATGTTAATATTCTACTGATCCAAAATAAGCATAGGTTGCCTGATTTAATATACAATGATGCTGGGCCTTACTAAGTTTGCTGTAGTTTTTTTAATTTTTTCGATATATTATCTTAGTCACTATGAGTAAGATTAGTATTAATTTGATCATATATTTATTGTTTTATTTTTATTCAAGTTTTTCTTTTGCAAATACCCTAAGTGACTCATGTATTAAGTGGTTTAAAAATAGTAAAATCGATTCCAATAGTGCAGACTGCGAATTGAAGTGTGCTACTATTATGGTAGACATGGGAACGTTTACTTGCCCGAGTGAATGTCAAAAATTATGTACTAAATCTAACTCAATTAATCGCTTCATTTATTATCCTGCTCTAAATGAAAAAGAAAAAAAATTAATTAAATCAAGACCATTTGGCGAACTCATACTTGTTTACAAATCAAAAATAGCAGCAGAGCAGTCCTCTTTGCGCAATTTTCCTGTTCAAAAAACGAATGACGAAGGGGATGCTTTTCGTCATTATATTTGGGCTGGTCTGCTTACGAAAGAGCTGGGCTCTGAAAATGCTAAAGTTTATCTTGATGCACATGAGGCAAATCCTTTACAACCCCAAAATGAAAAATCAATGGACTTAGCAAATAATCGAGGTGGTATACTTGGCGCCCAGGAGTTAATTAAAGAAAATAATTTTAATCAAAAGAATCTAGAACAAAAAGCACTTATCGAGTTAGAAAACGGAAATCTAATAGTTATAGAGCCACGTTTAGAAATACCAAAGGAACCTTTGCCATGAAAAAATTAATTATTACTAGTATTATTATTGCTACTTCTTCAATTTGTTACGGTTATTCGTTTGCGCATTTTTTAACTACTAAAGAAGCCGAAAAAAAATGGGGCGTAAAATCATTCAGTGCTAAAGTTTTTAAAACAGAAACTGAATCAACCAAAGGCGCTATGGCTGTTGATTTGATTAAAAAAAATCTTTACATTGGCCAGCCTATGATAAAATTACGAACAGAATTGGGCGCACCTGATAGCTATTTTTTCAGCGACACTGTATTTGCTTATGAGATTACGCCACCACAAAAAAATAAAGAACAGTGGCAATTGCTTTTTATTCCCGATGAAAATCTAACAAACGTAAAAGAAGTCAAAATCAATAAAAAATGTTGTGATAAAGAAGCCTTGTGAATTAGATGTGATTTACTCTAGAAGTACAACCCAAAAAAATGAACAATAATAAAACTGAGGATGCAGTCAGAATAAAAATCAGGTATGGTGATTGAAAATGATGGGGGCTACTAAAAATAAACATATTTTTAAAAAATGGGACACACCGATATCAAAATTTAACGGGAGTACTTTGTGGTGTATACTTGATATAGGAACAAAACTGCATTTTATGTTTATATCGGGCAAGGCTCCTAATTTTAGAACATATATTTTGACGTTGCCAGAATACGTTCCCTATCGACTGCATGAAAAAAAATTTGCAGCCAATACACTAGGCAAAAAGTGTAAATTTAATGGTGTAGATCCCGATGCAAAAAAAACTGGTACTTGGAAGTTACAGGGTAAAAAATTTTTCAATGTCATTCAAAAGGGCCAAGCCCTCTGTCATGAAGTTCGAAATGAATATAAAGACTTGTCGCAGTATTTAATAGTTACCGACGAAGATTGGTTGGAGTTTGTTTCTTGCCGTCCATTATGGACCATTCATAATACTACAGAAATGACTGATTTATTGAATATATTAGTAGAAAAAAAGACGGAAGGTTTTTCTTATTGGATGGCCGCTGAAGAAAAACGCAATCAAAGAAATTTAAAAAGACGAAAAAAATCACCAGTTAAATAGCACTAGTTCCAGATGGAACTAGTGTCTGAAAAAAAATTTATTTCTATTGGATTCTATAAAAGTGCCAGATTTAGGACCAAGTGTTTTTTTTAAAATTAGTATTTATATCCATTTAAACACCTTTCCGACTGACTTAGATAGATATAAAATCTAACTATAATTAGTAATTATATCTAATAGTAACCATACCCAGCAGTATTTTGGAGATATAAAGTATAATTTGAATATTTAAGGGTATTTGCTAGATAACCTCCAAAAATAGATGTTTCAAGGTTTAGGACTATAATCCTAATATAAAGACTATAGGCCCACTTTAAGTCCGAAAACCGCTTTAAGCGGACCTGACGGGACCCCGTCTTTTGCAATAAAAATAAACAAAAAGGATCAAAATGAAATCACGTGAAATGTATCTTTATTTATCTAGGTTGTTTACAGGATTTGCTGGATGGCTTGTGTTTTTGGCTATCGCCTTGATGGTGAAAGACGAATACGGCTCGAACAAAGTTCCATGGGTATTTTTAATTCAATCATTGCCGCCATTGCTGCTATCCAATTGGTTAGCCAGCAAAACCACTGAGTCTAAAATGAAAAATGTATTTTTGATTTCTCAGTTCATCAGCATTGTAGCCTTATTATTTTTAAACAAATATTTTTCAATATACGGCATCTATAGTTTTGTTCTGATCAATAGTTTAGTGCAAACGATGAACAATCCTATTCTGGTATCCATGGCTATGAAATCTGTCGGCCAAGATCGATGGCAAGCGGTGCACACCCGATTAACTTCAATCCAATCATCGACGCTGGCGATTGCCCCCATTTTTGGTGGCTGGTTTTCTATGAGTTTTGGATTTGCTAGCTTAATTCTTCTGACCGCACTCATTGGTATTTTTGGTTTAGTATTCATGTTTTTTGCAATCCCCCCCTTGCAAGACTCGGTTCAAACAACTGATCGAACACAAAGCTCTTTTTTACAAAAATGGCGACCATTGATTATTCAAGATAAGGATCTAAAGACGGCCATTGGCTTGTGGTCCATATTTTTATTTGTAGGGGGTCTATTAAATACGATTGAGTTCCCTGTATTCGAAATACAGTCCCTTTCACATTCAAAAATTGGCTTTATGTTAGGTGCTTGGGGGTTTGGAAATCTATTGGTTTTTGCGACCTCATATAAAAAGAAAGCCCCCTTAACTGCACTGCAAAGCTGTTCACTGTTTGCACTAACGCTGTTCTTATTTATCGGAACCTTTTCTTTTACAGCAAGCCTAGTGTCATTTTTTATCGGCGGTTTTTTAAATTCATACATTGCTGGTATTTTAAGAAATAAAATCAGCTCTGCAATTCCAACAAGGGTAAGACCCTTGGATGTATGGGCTGCAGTTAATCAAAGAATGAGTCTAATCAATATTTTTTGCTATGGCTTAGGTGGATATGCTTTAAAATTTATTTCGGTGCAGTATTTAGGAGCACTAATGCTGGTTTTTGCTTTACTCCTTATATTTGCTTTATTCAAAACCAACGGGTCTTTATGGAGAAAAAATAAAATATCCGGTATTTGAACACGGTAGTCTATTTATCAATCAACCTTTCAAGACTTCGATTTTGCTTCTTTAGGATTTAAACAAAAGGAGAAAAAT
>JBMOJS010000241.1:0-4619 GCA_049315665.1 Pseudobdellovibrionaceae bacterium
TTATGTCTGCATCTTTTCTTGCTGAATATGTAATTATTTTCGCTTTTTTACCTTTCACTCTTTCGTGCTCCACCAGCGCGCAAGCTGAAAAATCTTTGCCGCTGGCAAGAAACGTAAATTCAGTCAAGCCAGCTCAACTAAAAGATCAGCCGTCTGCCGCCTGGCCGAAAATTTTGGATGAACTGGCTCTGAAAGATGGCCAACAGGGCAGGGCCTATGTAGATCCTTGCAACGACTTTTATCAGTTTGCCTGCGGAACTTGGTTGGATAAGACCACGATCCCTGAAAATAAAAAATACGTCAGCAGGCAAAGCACCATTCCCTTGGATCAAACCGATGAAAAATTAAATTTGATTTTAGAAGGCTATGCCAGTGGTTCATTGAAGATATCTTCACCTTCACAAAAAATTCTAGCCAGTCATTACAAGGCCTGTATGCAGGTGGATCAAACCACAACTTTAGCTGCAAGCCAGGTTCAGACGCAAAGAATAGACCTGCTTAAGCTGGGCCAGTTGACAAAAGCTGAGTTTCGTCAGCTGTTACCAAAGATCATTGCTGAACAGCATTTGTCGGGACAAAGTGGTTTTTTTAATTTTGGCTCTTTTCAAGATCCTGCTGATTCCAATCAAGTGATTGGCAATTTAAGTCAGGGGGGAATCAGTCTTCCAGATCGTGATTATTATTTAAAACAAGATGCGGCTTCAGTGAAGATTCGCAATCAATACAAAGTGTATATCAATCATTTATTTCACTTGTTTGGGGCCAGTCGCAAAGACAGCTCTGTGGCCGCGCAAAAGGTGTTGGCAATAGAAACTTCTTTGGCCAAAGCTTCTTTGTCCATTGCTGATCGCTATGATGCCGAAAAAACCGTGCACCCTTCGGGACTTAAAGATGTAGAGGGTCGATTTAAAAACTTTGATTGGGATTTATATTTTAAAACTTTGCAGCTGGGCCCCCAGCAATCACAAAGATTCAACTTGGAAGAGCCAGAATTTTTTTCAGCTTTGAATCAAATGTTAATAGACTCACCGACTCAGGATTTAGTGACCTACATGACCTGGAAATTATTGGATGGATCAGCCAGTGAAATGGGTGGTGTTTATGAAAAACTGCATTTTCAGTTTTGGAACAAGCAATTGAATGGGGCGCAACAGATGCTGCCGCGCTGGAAGTTTTGCACTCAGGCGGTCAGCAATCAGCTGGGATATGCCCTGGCTGAAGCTTATGTGCAGACTTTTGATGGTGAAAAAATCAAAGCTAAAACTCAACAAATGATCGCACAAATCAAATCCTCTTTTGAGCAGGACTTGCAAAGTTTAGATTGGTTAGATGCTAGCACTTATCAAGCGGCCCTAGAAAAGATTCGTTTTATGCAGCAAAAAGTGGGGGCCCCAGAAAAATGGCGGGATTATTCGCGTCTAGAAAATTTAGGGGATTTATTTTTACAAAACTCGGCCAACATCAGCCGCTTTGAATCCCGTCGTGATTTAGCTAAAATCGGCCAAGCTGTGGATAAAAGTGAATGGTATATGATGCCTTGGGAAATCAATGCTTATTATGATCCAGCCAATAACGAATTCAATTTTCCCTTTGGAATATTGCAGCCGCCTTCGGTGGATTTAACAGCTTCGGAAGGGGCCAATTTAGGCTCTTTTGGCGGAAGCACCATTGGGCACGAATTGACCCATGGTTTTGACAATGATGGCAGTCAGTACGATGCCCGTGGCAATATTAAAAACTGGTGGAGCCCGCAAACGCAGCAGCAATTTGAACAAAAATCCCAATGCTTTGTTCAACAGGCCAACGCATACCCGATTAAAGATGTGAACTTGAATGTGAACGGCGAACAAACCTTGAGTGAAAATTTAGCCGATCAAGGCGGGGTGAAATTGGGCTACATGGCTTTGCAAAAAAGCCTAATGATTCGCAAAGAACAAGCGCCGTGGTTGGGGCGCTATAACGAGCGCCAGCAGTATTGGATCGCTTACGCACAAAGCTGGTGCACCAAAGGCCGCCCTGAAGCCTTGCGGGTACAGATCACTTCGGACCCACATCCCCCTGCCGAGTTTAGAGTCAACGCAGTGATGATGAATCGCCCTGAATTTGCCGAAGACTTTCAGTGCAAGCCGGGCCAGGCCATGGTCCCGGTAGAACGTTGCTCGGTCTGGTGATCGGGCTTTATTGATCATAAAGAACCAGCCTTAGGCACGGATAAGTCCCCGTGTGTGTGGGATTTTGTAAAATAATTTCGAACAGATGCACTATGAAGTCGGCTTTGGATTTAGCTAAAGAAATGAGTCAAAATCGCACCCGTTACCAGGTTTTAGGCCTGGCTTTTGTGCTGTATTTTATCTTTGGATTTTTTTGTATTTATTTTTTTCAAGCCAAAGAAGACATGTTGTTTCGCGCTGTTTTTGCTTTGATGGGGATATTTTATATTGCTCGAGTCAGCTTTTTTAAAACCATCAATTATGATTTTTTAGAAAAGACTTTGCCTGTTTTTGTACCTTTGATCAATCTGGGCATGGTTTATATTGGCTCCATGAATAACTATCATTTTATTTATGTCACGGGTTGCTACACTTTGCCGGCAGCGACGATTTTATTTGTCAACCGCACCTGGCACTTTTTATTGTCTGCAATACTGATGCTGGTGTCTGTTCCTATTTTTGCAATGATTTATCAAGTTCCCCGTGATGTCTATGTGTCGATGATTTTACAAATGCTGGTGTTTTTAAGTTTAATGGGTTTGATGTTGAATCAACGATTGCAGTCACAAAGTAAATTATTTAATACTTTAGAAAAACTAGGGGAGTCCGAACGCAGTCGCCAAGAAAGTTCAAAAATGGCCGCCCTGGGTGAAATGGCGGGTGGTGTGGCCCATGAAATCAACAACCCCGTCGCTATTATTCAAGGCCAAGCCGGGATGATTCAACGTGCTTTGGGAGCGCATCCAATCAACGAAGAAAAGATTTTTAAATCTAGCGAAAAAATTATTGATACTGTTCAGCGCATTGGACGTATCACCAAGGGGCTTTTGGTTTATTCTAGAAGTGGTGAAGAGGACCCCTTTACTGAAGTGAATTTATCGGCAGTCATCGAAAACACCGTCGAAATGATTCGCGAAAAGTTTCGTATCAATAAAATTGATCTGCGTTTAAAAATCCCCAGCGAATTAAAAGCCGATGCCCGCGAAACACAAATCAGTCAATTGGTGATGAATCTTTTGGCCAATGCCATCGATGCCGTGAATGATATTTTTCCTGAAGCGTTGCCAACGAATGTGGGGGCCGTCAGTGAAGAGGGGCTTATCGATTCAAATCTGTCCCTTGTAAATCCCAACAAATGGATCGAACTCGATTTATCCATCCAGGCCAGCACAGTTGTTTTATCGGTGACCGACTGCGGATCAGGGATTTCTGAGACTACGGCCACAAAAATGTTTCAGCCTTTTTTTTCGACAAAAGAGGTCGGCAAGGGCACAGGAATGGGCTTAGCAGCTGCCCAAGGCATAGCATTGCAGCACCATGGGCTATTAAAGTATGAAAAGCGCAATGGCCATACATGTTTTGTTTATACGATGCCCTTGGCGCAAGAGGAATCTGTGAAGTCGGCTTTTAAAAGCAAAGCAGTGGTAGATCCTGACAGTAACGCTTTTTCTGGTCGCCCTGGTGGGGGCGCCGCCGCTTAAGGATTTTATATTTTAACCTTGTCGCCACGATCCGGCTAACGAAGATAGATCAGAACCAAAAAATCACTGTGGTGGAATACTATAAATCTGATCTGTTGAACCATTCAGATGCAAATAACAAACTTCATTGGTGGTGGCTGAACAAGACAGGGTCCAATTGGGCACGCTTAACAATGGACCATTCTGTTTCTGTTTTTTAGTACTGTAGTTAGACCTGGCATGGTACCAGCCTTCTTGAACTTGCGCCCCAGGCAGTCCCATCAAACGGCCCCTTAAAAGATTCACACGCAATGGATCGGTGATTTTTAACCACATCAATTTGCCGTCCATTTGCACCAAGTCTTTATTGTATATAAAATTACAGTAAAAAGCCGGGGATCTTTGTAAAACAGGAAAGTAATACATTGTACAACGGGCAAAAAAACTTCCAGTAGGATCAATGTACTTATTGTTTACTTTTAAAATCTCGGGGTGAATCACCGCTTCAGGAACCATTAGACCATGAAACAATTCAAACAGCTCGTAGGCTTCTAAACCTTGAAAATGAAGTCCTGTGGCAGGTTTTTGAACATAGCGACTGTAAGACTCACCACATTCCAAGGCTTCTTTATTGGTGACTTTACAACGGCTAGCCCCTGCAGGGATCCATTCTTCACCGGGAACTTCCCCGGTAGGTTCACCTGGTTTGTTTGGTGTGGGTTCTTCAACGTCAGGTCCTCCCGGAGGTTTTACGGGGTCATCGGGTTGGCCGCCACCAGAAGGTGGGGGTGTAGGGGTTCCAGGATCGGTGGGTGAAGGGGGAGGAAGTGGATCATTGGGATTTCCACTGCCGGGGGAGCCGCCGCCAGGCAAGGGCTGGGTCACAAAACCAGCAAAAGTGGATTGAGAAAAAACAACAAGAATTAAAATTAAAAATTGAGCCATGTTG
>JBMOJS010000242.1:0-4608 GCA_049315665.1 Pseudobdellovibrionaceae bacterium
CGTGCGCACCCCGGCCCAGTAAATTTGATTGCGGGTTTTGCAGCCATGCACGCCGCGGGCTGCAGCAATGCCCCCCAATAAACTGACCAACAACACCTGAAAATTAAAGTCGACCATAATACCCAGACTGATAGAAATAAAAGCCGTAAACAACCACACCACTTCGCCAGAAGTGATCAACAAACCCACCAGCATGGGGGCTGCCGCCAAAGGCGCTGCAAATAAAAAAACAGTGGCTGGTAAAATGTGACTTAAACGCACCATAAAAGCATTGTCGGCGATAAAATAAAAGACCTTGCACATCACCACAAGCCCCAGTGTGATCATCATCATCACTGCCAAATCTTTAAAATCAATATTCACTTTATTGACAGTAAAGCGTCGGACATAAGTGAAAAACACCAAGACCACAACAAACAGCAAGCAGGCCATGGCCAACACCACCAGGTGATTGCTGCGGTCGGATCGAATCTCTTCAATCTTTTTCATCACTGCCAATTGCGAAGGCTGAACCAGTGATCCCTTTAAGGCAATGTTTTGATTCTTTTTTACCACGATATTTACTGGTAAAACTGACTCACGAGCCCCTTGACGGCGGGTCGCTGTTTCTTGTTTGTTCAAGGTCAGATTAGGAACTAAAATGGATCGAGCAAAATAAAGCAAGTTGGCCCGATCACTTTCGTTCAAAGCCACCAAACCCCGGCGGTCTTCAAAAACAAAATGTTCGGGAGTTTGCAGATCTAAAATATCTACTTTGTTCATTAAAAATTCTTTGCCCAGATTGTTTTTATGCACAACCCTGGCCAAGACTTGCTTTTGCGCCTCGGGAATAAAACGATCCGGGGCTTCAGCAATTTTCTTTTCATACCAAATCCCTAAGTTGCGAATTAAAATGGATTCGATGCGGGGATTGAATTTTTGCTCGATCAACCACTCGAAAGTGAAATCTGAAACTGTAGAACCCAGATCTTTTTCAAACTGCGGTTTGTACTGAAACAGCTCTTTCATTTTTTCTAAGCGCCCCATCGAGGACTGCGGCCAAACCACATCACGCAAATAGGACCGCATGTTGCGATAAGAATGAATGACCCCAGTAGAGACTCTTTCAAAAACAGCGGGGTCAAAATCATAAATGACAGTGATGGACTGTTCGGCTTTTTGTCTTTTTTCTTCGGTGGTGACTTCGTCCACCATTTCAAACTCCATGGGGGAGTTAACATCGTAAGTGGCAATGTCACCCACCTTGAAAGAGTAAGAACTTTCAAAGCGATAGAAGGTCAAATAGGACAGCAAAATACAAAATACAAAAACCATGATCATGTATTGAGCCGAGGTGTGATCTTGCAAGTATCGCAAAATCCGAACCATGCGACTTTTTTCAATCCCTAATGAATCCGTCCAATTTAAAAATTTTAGACTGTGGTCTTCGTAATTGACTCGGGTCGAAGGCGCATCCGATTTTTTAGAGGATTTGGAATTCTTATTCTTCGACATTTTATTTGTAATACCTTTACCTTATCCTACGTCTTTTCGGTTTTTTTGTCGAAAATCGCATGGCCCTAAGTCTAACCATGATACCTAAAATCTGACATTCGCCGCCAAGGTTTGATTCTAGACTTGATCCTGGTTTTGCACTAGTGTTTTCGCACAGGACCTAAGGCCTGAATAAGGATGAATTATGTCACCGGTCAAGAAAGCAGTCCACATTGGCAACTACAGTCATAAAATTAAGTTTGACTGGCAGGATTATCAAGAAACATGGAAACAAGTTTTGTTGGAAGTTCATGAGCTTAAGAAAGCCCTGAAGCTGCTTAAAACATCGGCCAACAAAAAAACTTCACAAAAAAAGCAGGCTCGCAGTGAGGTTTCCCACGAACTGGGCGATGTGTTTTTTACTTTGGCCCAATTGGCAAGGCATTTAGGTATGGATGCCGATAAGGCCTTTACTGAAGCCAATCAAAGGATCTGGGGCCGCATCCAGCACATGGAAAAACTTTGCAAAAAAGATAAGCAGGTTTTTAAAAAATTGTCGGATCGCAACAAAGAAAAACTATGGAAAAAGGTCAAAAAGGCAGAAAAAACCAAAGTTTGAGGCGCTGTCTGTGCAGAAGACCGCCGTAGGCAGCCCCATTGGCCGGATTTTTTGTGAAATTTTGTTGCTGGCATCAAGGACATGTCCCCATTTGGCTGATTGTGGCGACACTCCCAAATTAAAGTTGAGGATTTCTATGGACATACAGCTGTGATTTATCTATAAACGAGAGCACATATTTTTTCAGTGGTGGCCATAGCTCAGTTGGTAGAGCACCGGATTGTGATTCCGGTTGTCGCGGGTTCAAGCCCCGTTGGTCACCCCAATTTTATCCCCAAGAAAATTGCGGACAATCGTGCCAAATCGTGCCAAAATTGTTGCTAATCGTGCCAAATCGTGCCAAAATTGTTGGCACGATTAAGGATTGTTTCCTATGGCCCAAAACGACGATTCATTGATATTTGCGCAAATTCTAGCCTGTCTTTCGCCGCAAGGGGCAGCGTTGCGGGAATTAGGCCAACGTTTGGGGAGTCAAGTATCCAAGCGAACTTTGCAACGCGCTCTAAATGGTCCATTTGAGGACGTGAACAAACGGGTATCACGACTTTCAGCGAATATACCATTGTTGCGCCATAATCTTTGCCCTCTCACCTTTCTGGATGTGCCAGAGCGAGCCTATGTTGATGGGTATCTGGCGGTGTATGAACTGAACCGCATTGAGATTCTGCGTGATGTATTTGTGTGGGCCTACGAGCGATCGGTGCGGGAATATCTTGCGGTCCGTAAAACCTTAACTCCACCGGATCCTTTACGTCTGAAATACCGTGAGCCGCTTCACGCCCTCATCCACCAGATAGTTATGGAAAATACTAGCAAACCCCTAACGATGATTAAGCGAGCAGCAGCAACACTGCCAAGGGAACATCGTGCTGCTTTCACGGATTTGGTGCTGGATGATTTAAAGCGCCTGCACGAGGGAGTATTGGCGCGGTATCAGATTTCAACGGCGGCGTTTGATCGATGGCAGAAAAAAAATCATAAGTAAAGTTGCCAGGGGGATAGAAAATGACCTAATAAATTTGCTTCGGTCTGTCCACAAACCATGCGCCTCATCCTTCTGCGTATTGGCGTTAATTTTAAACTGAGCCTTTTGCTTGAATTTTCGGATTTTTTTAGAAGCAGTTTCTGACTAACATGCTCACAGTGCTGACCCGATTAACCATTCAAGGGTTGGGGTTGGAACTGGAAGAATAGCCACCATGTTGAAAGAGGCCCCCAGCAGTTCTTATTTCCTACCAATCAAGTTAATGAATAATTATTTTTTTATCGACAGAGATTGCTATATATCCTCTTGGGCCAGGAAATTGGCTTTTCAAAACAAGCTGCGGTGAATGAGTGAAAATTCCCTTGACCGTGTTATCGAACTTGAAAAAGCTGCCATTAAAGATATTATTTTCTACTTCGATGGCATGAACATCCATTTTCTTACGGATAAATCCTGAACCTCATGACTCCGTCCCACATAAATATGCCGCAACTCAGCTTCCATCTGAAACCGATCGCACGGATATATTTATAATTCCATGAGCTAATTATTAGGCCGGCTCTTCAAACTGTGCAAGTAGATGCTGTAGGGGCAATCAAACCATGGCGCTTTTAATATTCGAAAAGACCCTGATTATATAGACAAAAGTCTTATTATTCAATTAGAAACTTGATTTTTTAATTAATTGGAATTCAATAGTCCTATGGACTTAAAAATATCCGCTTGGATTTTTTATTTTTTAATATTGTGTTTTGGTACCAGCATTATGGCAAGCCCTTGTCGTGATTTAGAGATTGCAAGTAGGAAGGCTGGTTGTGATACTGAAGCGGGTTCTTGGTGTTACAGGGCAGACAATATTTGCTATAAAGGTGGAACAGTTGCTTATTCCTGTGAGGATTTCATTATTTGTAAAGTCAAAGAACGTAAGAAATACATACAAAATAATAATAAAGATAGTACTAAAGACATACTAATTGATATTAAAGATAGTCCAAAGCAAGAAACTTTTTTGAAAAAATGTGATCCTAAGAGGGAGAAAATCAATACGTGTAATAAAAATGCATCATCTGGAAACAACTGTTATCCCGCTAAGAATCAATGCTATTTAGGTGGAACTATTTTTTATTCTTGTGATGATTTTGTAATTTGTGAAACCGAAAAGCGGTATAATACGGAGACATATTATCTTAGAGACGACAAAAAGGGAACGGGTGCTAAATAAACTCTATTGTGGCACTTGAACCATCGATTAGCAGAACCACTTGTATCTGAAGCTCAAAAATCAAAAACGGCCCAACCTTTCAAAACAAAGAGTGCTCGTACGGATGTCACCTGAGTTGGGCGAGAAGGCAGATTTCATTGAAATCGATACTCTTCTAGTGACAATAAACAATCCGATACTCCCTCCTGATCCATCCTAGATTTTAAATACTAAAAATGAGCAAACTCTAATCCAGTTTAAATCCCTATGAGCTTGGCGTATTGACTCATAGATAAATGTCCCTGAACTAGGATCTGGTTACGCAACTTT
>JBMOJS010000243.1:0-4543 GCA_049315665.1 Pseudobdellovibrionaceae bacterium
CCCCTTACTATAAAGAATTTCAGCCAGTTCAACAAATGTACGAATCATAATTCCACTGGCTCCCTTTTTAGGGCAGTAATTCAAGCGGTTACCGATGGCCCACCCAGTGCCGGCAATATCAAAGTGGGCCCATGGAATTCCTTCGCCCACAAATTGTTCCAAAAATGCGGCGGCCGTCGCACTGCCTGCGCCTTTTCCACTGGAAATATTGGAAAGATCGGCAAATGTGCCCTTCATGTCTTTGGCGTGAAAATCTGTCAGTGGCAAGTTCCACACCCATTCCCCTGATTTTTCAGCAGCGGTTTCAATATTGGTTTTTAAATCTTTATCTCTAGTAAAATAACCTGTGTGAATATTGCCTAAAGCCACTAACATGGCGCCAGTCAAAGTGGCCGCATCTATGATAGCTTTGGGTTTTAATTCAGACGCGTAAGACAAGGCATCTGCTAAAATCAAGCGTCCTTCTGCATCTGTGTTGTTTACTTCAAAAGTTTTGCCATTGCGGGCAGTATGGATA
The DNA here is from genome assembly GCA_049315665.1 of Pseudobdellovibrionaceae bacterium. Classification (GTDB taxonomy): domain Bacteria; phylum Bdellovibrionota; class Bdellovibrionia; order Bdellovibrionales; family Bdellovibrionaceae; genus JBMOJS01. The sequence continues at coordinate 518 of JBMOJS010000243.1, forward strand.
TCGCCGGGCTTGGTGGCCGATGGGCCTGCCAAGTTTTCAGTCGAGGGCACTAAGCCCACCACATTGATTTTTAATTTCAATTTTGCGATGGCTAGCAATGTGCCGATAACATTGGCGCCCCCACACATATCATATTTCATTTCTTCCATGCCCCCAGAAGGTTTGATGCTGATTCCACCACAATCAAAAGTTAAACCTTTGCCTACAAAAACCACGGGCTTTTGTGCTTTACCAGCACCGGTGTATTCCATGATGATAAATCGAGGTTCTTGGCTTGATCCTTCAGATACTCCAAGCAGGCCCCCCATTTTTTCTTTTTTGATGCGGGCTTTATTCCATACAGTCACCTTAACTCCAGTGCCTTTTGCTGCCAGCACCGCCTTTTGTGCCAATATGCTTGGAGTCATTAAATTGCCTGGCATATCGCCTAAAAAGCGAGAGAAGTTTACGGTTTCTGCTAAGATCAATGCTTTAGATAAAGCCGCTTTTAAATTTTTGTCGGAAGGGTCTGCTAAGGAGATGTAGACATGGGATGATTTTTTTTCTTTTTTCTTATCCGATTTTAAATCTTCGAAAGAGTAGGATGACAAGTGCAGACCTTCTACCAGGGCTTGCAAAAAAGATTCTGTATTTTTCTCAGAGCCAAGATTTGGAAAGGTCAGCACTGTTTTTTGTGCAGAAAAAGATTTTATACAGTCTACGATATACGCACCTTGCTGTCGCAAGACCTCAGCATCCAACTTTTCGTTATTACCCAGGCCAATAACAACAATATTTTTAAAATTTAGATATGTTTTGTCTCGAAATGAAACAACTTCACCTGATTTCCCAGTGATCGATTTGTTTTCTAAAGAATTTGCGAGTATATTCTGTGCAGGTTTGTAGTGAAGTAAAACTTGAGAAGATTCTTTGGTTTTTTTTGCAGATGATTTTTTATTTTGCTCTGCTGATTTTGGAGACGATGTGATGGATGAAAAAATCACCAAAAGATCAGCGGCTAAATTTAAATCCTGATTTGAGATTAAAGAGGAAGTCAGTTGCAACGACATATAAGATTCTCCTTTTGTGTCGCGTTATTTTGACTTATCGACAGAGGTCTGGTCAAAGGCTTTTTCATCAAGTAATGTTTGCGCAAGCCGATAAAATTTTGAGGCCTAGCCTCAACATACAAGGAGATGCAGAAGTGGCTTTAATTCCCTACGTTATTGAACAAACCTCTCGTGGCGAAAGATCCTATGATATTTATTCTCGACTACTGAAAGATCGCATTGTGATCTTAGGCAGCCAGGTGACCGATGAAGTGGCCAATAGTATCATTGCCCAATTTCTTTTTTTAGAAGTCGACAATCCTGAAAAAGACATCAACTTGTACATCAACTCACCTGGGGGCAGTGTTTCCGCGGGATTGGCCATTTATGATATTATGCAATTTGTAAAATGTGATGTCGCTACTTTTTGTATGGGCATGGCCGCTAGCATGGGGTCTTTGCTTTTAACAGCTGGTGCCAAAGGCAAGCGCTACAGCTTGCCAAATGCGCGAATCATGATTCATCAGCCTTTGCTGGCTGGCGGTGGCCTGTCGGGTCAAGTTACAGATATTGAAATTCATGCCAAAGAACTAGTGCGCACCAAAGAAAAATTAACGCGCATCTATGAGACTCATACTAGCAAGTCTTACGAAACTTTGGTTCAATCTATGGAGCGAGACAATTTTATGACTCCGCAAGAGGCTAAAGATTTTGGCTTAATAGACTATATCGTTGACTCTAGAAAATTGAAAAAAGGATAACCATATATGACAACAAATGGTTCAAAAGATGGAACATCTTTGCGTTGCAGTTTTTGTGGTAAAGGGCAAAAAGAAGTTAAAAAACTGATTGCTGGCCCCGGTGTTTATATTTGTGATGAGTGCATTGACTTGTGCAATGACATTATTGATGAAGAAAAAGACCGTGAAGGTAAAATCAAAACCACAGGATTTCGTGTTCCCAAACCCCACGAAATCAAAGATCACTTGGATCAATATGTCATTGGTCAAACCTTAGCTAAAAAAACTTTGGCTGTGGCCGTGCATAATCACTACAAAAGAATCAACACATCGCCAGCTGCAAAAAAAATCAACGATGTGGAAATTCAAAAATCAAATATTTTATTGATAGGGCCGACTGGCTCTGGAAAAACTTTATTGGCGCAAACCATTGCAAAAATTTTAAATGTGCCTTTTGCTATGGCTGATGCCACCACACTGACCGAGGCTGGTTATGTGGGTGAAGATGTGGAAAACGTAGTATTGAATTTATTGCAGGCCTCTGAGTACGATGTGGAACGTTGTCAAAAAGGTGTGATTTATATCGACGAGATTGATAAAATCTCTAGAAAATCAGACAATCCTTCTATCACTCGCGATGTTAGTGGCGAAGGCGTGCAGCAGGCGTTGTTGAAAATTTTAGAAGGCACCGTCGCAAACTTGCCGCCTAAGGGCGGACGTAAGCATCCGCAACAAGAATTTATTCAAGTGGATACATCTAACATTTTATTTATTGTGGGCGGAGCTTTTGGTGGTTTAGAAAAAATCATTGAAAATCGCACTATGAATAAAACCATGGGTATTGCTGCAGATATTAAAACCTCAAGTGAAAAACAAAGCAATTCTTTGAAAAAAGTAGAGCCTGATGATTTGTCTAAATTCGGATTGATTCCTGAGTTTATTGGTCGTTTGCCATCGATTGCTGTTTTGGACACTTTGGATGAAGATACATTGGTTGATATTTTAGTGACACCCAAAAACGCCATTGTGAAGCAGTATCAAAAACTTTTCAGTTACGAAGGTGTTGAGTTGCGATTTACCGATAAAGCTCTGCGTGCAATCGCGCAAACAGCGTTGAAACGTAAAACAGGAGCGCGCGGTTTACGAGGCGTCATTGAAGCCTCTATGCTGGATGTGATGTTTGATATTCCATCAAAAAATAATGTTAAAGAAGTTGTTGTCGATGAAAATGTTATTTTTGATGCTGTACCTCCCATGTTGGTTTACAAAACAGACGCCGAAATGCGTGCACAAACTGTGGGCTTAGATAGCAAAAGAGACCCTGCAGAGTCTGCATAAGGTTAATTTAAGGATTTAATAATTTTTTTGTATGGCCTAGGTTTTGACCCACAGCCCGACAAAGAAATTAAATTTGCTTCCCTGAAGCTCAACTCCTCCCTATACTATAAAAAGGACAGGGGGGATTACTCATGGCTGAGACAAAACTGCAGCAGTTACCGCTATTGCCTTTAAGGGATTTAATCATTTTTCCACATATGATGATGCCATTATTTGTGGGCCGCGAAAAAAGCATCAATGCTTTAGAAGAAGCGATGACCAAGCAGATGGATATTGTTTTAGCAGCGCAAAAAGATGCTAAAACCAACAATCCAGAACCCAAAGATATTTTTGTCGTAGGAACAGTTGGTACCATCATCCAACTTTTGCGTTTGCCGGACGGTACTGTAAAAGTTCTGGTTGAAGGCAAACGCCGCGTTCGTATTAAAAACTTTGTGCCCAATGACAATTTTTTTGTGGTGCAATGTGAAAATATTGAAGAAGAAAGCGCAAACATTGTCGAAGCGCAAGCTTTGGTTCGATCGATCAAAACTACTTTTGAAACCTATGTAAAACTGAATAAACGAATTCCGCCAGAAATTCTAATGCGGGTATCATCTATCGAAAATCCAGGAGAGCTTGCTGATATTATTGTCGCCCAATTGAATCTAAAATTGGAAGATAAGCAAGCCGTCTTAGAAATTATTGACCCAGCTAAGCGCTTAGAACATCTGTTGAACTTGATGACTGGTGAGATTGAAATTCTAGAAGTTGAAAAGAAAATCCGCACGCGAGTTAAGAAGCAAATGGAACGTTCGCAAAAAGAATATTATTTGAACGAACAGATGCAGGCTATTCAAAAAGAATTGGGCGAGAAAGATGACTATCAGGCCGAGCTTCAAGATTTAGAGGCTAAGTGTAAAGCTAAAAAAATGTCTCAA
>JBMOJS010000244.1:0-4499 GCA_049315665.1 Pseudobdellovibrionaceae bacterium
ATAGAATAAAAATTACTAAATAATATGACATTTTTTTCCCCTACTAAAACAAATAAGACAGGCCCACATCTAAATTTGTTGTGTATGTGATTCTTTCATCAAACTCACTCAATTGCGGAACTGGATCTGTTTTCTTTAATTTACCAGCTAAAAATGGAATCGGTGCTTGATGCACATACAATCTAAGATCAAATCGCAATGCAAAATTTTTATCAAAATAAAATTTTTGACCAAATCCAGGCACCAATGCGGGGTAGGACTTGTGTTCATACTGAACCATTCCCGCTGCCAGGGTGCCAAACAAAGATAAATTAAAAACAGATTTTTTGGTTAAACTCATTTTTCCGTAAAAGGCTTTGATATTGTAATCCAAAAGATAAGTCGATAGCGGTCTAGGGGCTCTAGCAAAATCCAATTGGTACTGACTATCTAGTTGGTTGGCATAGGTGGACTGACCGGTTGCATTTTTAGCGTACAACAGCCCCAGTGAGTGATCTTCGTTAAAATTATAATACAAGGCCAATCCCAATTTACTTACATTGGCAATGGGCTCTGTCATAGCAAAGCCGTAAAACAAATGTCCATCGATTCTGCCCGCCGTAGTCACATTGCGATTTTTCACAGCCGTCACTTTATCAAATACTGGATACACAGACTCCGTGGCTAATTCTTCTTGAGGCACATCAATCAGTTCAGCCGCCCCCGCCTTTTGCCAAATCATAAAAGCAAAAAAACAAGTGAATAATCTTAAGATTCTAAATCTGCTTTTCATATTCATCGAAAATCCTTTTCCGAAAAAGCACCATATTTTAAAATGTAATCACAAATTTCACGAACTGCCCCATTGCCCCCAGGCCGTCGAGTCACATAGTCTGCCGCATCCAATACTTCATCCACAGCTTCGGGCACAGTGACCCCAATGCCTGAAGCTTGAATCAGCGGAATATCATAGATATCATCACCGACATAGGCAATCTGTGAAGCTTGAAGGCCGGATTCTACAAGTAATTTTGCAAAAGAGGGTTCTTTATCTAAAGCCCCTTCATAGAAGTAATGCATGCCCAACATTTTTACTCGGGCGCGAACATCTTCAGATTCGCTGCCAGTAATGACCGCCACCTTATAGCCGGCATCGATCAATCTTTTTATTCCTACACCATCACGTACAGAATAAATTCTTTTCCATTGTCCATTGGAATCCATCCAAACGCGACAGTCGGTAAGGACGCCATCAACATCCAACACAAGCATTTTTATTGATTTAAGTTTTTCAATTTCTATTTCCACAACTCTATTGTTAAAAATAAATAAAGTGTGGGCAACCCGGACTCGACATAGGTCGTCATTTCAGGACTATATGACCCAATAAACCTACAATTTACCTAGCCCCACCACGAAGTAAATCCTGAATGTGCAAAATTCCAACAGGTTTTTTGCTTTCTAACGAGTTTTTATCCAAAACAAAGAGCATTTGGATTTGAAATTGCTCCATCACAAACAAGGCCTTTTCAATCAATTCGGCAGCATCAATGGTGCGCGGATTGATATTCATCATATCCTTGGCTGTCCCCAAAAATGGATCTTCATTTTTTTCTAAGCGACGACGAATGTCGCCATCAGTAATTACGCCAATCAACTCACCTTGACCATTCACAACACCGGCAGCACCACGAACATCTTTGTGAGTCATGATTGAAAAAACTTCTTTCAGTGAAGTTTCAGGAGTAACCAAGGGTAAGGCCTGCCCTGAATGCATCACATCTTTGACTTTTTTTAATAATTTTAATCCCAGACTACCGCCTGGGTGGTATTCAGCAAAGTCCTCTGCCGTGAATCCTTTTTCTTGCAGCACCGCCATGGCCAAGGCATCGCCCATAGCTAAGGTTGCTGTGCTACTGGCCGTGGGAGCCAACCCCAATGGACAAGCTTCTTCAGAAACTTTAACATCTAAAAAAACAGTAGCGGCCTTAGCTAAAGAAGATTCTTTTTTTCCAGTCAAAGCAATCAAAGGGATATTTTTTCTGCTGGCATAGTGCAAAATCTGGGTCAGTTCTGCAGATTCGCCGCCATAACTTAAAGCCAAAATCACATCTTGTGTGCCTAAAATCCCCATGTCCCCATGGGCGCTTTCTGAAGGATGCAAATAAACAGCGGCCGTGCCTGTAGATGAAAATGTGCTGGCAATTTTTTTAGCTATCTGCCCCGACTTACCCATGCCGGTGGTCACTAGCTTCCCCTGACAGGCTAAAATCAAATTCACCGCCTGAACAAAAGACTCATCCAGTTTTTGTTGAACCTCGTTCAAGGCCTTGCTTTCAATTTCAAAAACAATACGGCCTCTTTGCAAAATTGAATGAGTTTTATTTATGCTGTTCATTTTTTCTCCTTCAAAGCCGCACTGACAAAAGACTCAAACAAGGGGTGGGGATTTAAAGGTTGAGATTTAAATTCGGGGTGAAACTGCACACCTATAAACCAAGGATGTTGAGTCAGTTCTAAAATCTCTACCAGGTCTCTAGATTTGCAAATGCCAGAAGCCACTAAACCCTTTTCTTGCAAAAGGTCCTTGTATTGATTGTTAAATTCAAAACGATGACGATGACGTTCTTGGATTTTCTTTTGTCCATAAACCTTATAAGCCAAACTTCCTAATTTTAAATCGCAAGGGAAAGCCCCTAAACGCATGGTCCCGCCTTTTTGTGTTTGATCCACTTGTTCGATCATGGCATCAATCACAAAATTGGGTTCAATTTTAGATTTCTTTTTCTGATCTATAGTGAACTCTCTGGATGTGGCATTTGGCAAGTCACACACATGTCTTGCAAATTCAATAGCTGCCAGCTGCATACCAAAGCAGATGCCAAAGAAAGGTTTTTGATTTTCCCTGGCATAGCGTATCGCCGCAATCTTTCCCTCAACCCCACGAATACCAAACCCCCCAGGGACTAAAATTGCATCCACAGCCTTCAAAATTCCCGCACTGTTTTTAGGGTTCAGTTTTTCTGAATCTATATAAACAATTTTTACTTTGCAATTGTTGGCAACGCCCCCATGCACCAAAGCTTCGTGCAAAGACTTGTAGGATTCTTGCAAATCTACATATTTTCCCACAACTCCAATTTTAACTTCGTATTTTGGTTCCAGCAATGTATGAACCAGCTTTTTCCAACCCTGCAGGCGAAAGTTTTTCTTTTTTAGCTTCAGCTGTTCACAAACTAAATCATCCAGTCTTTCCTGTTTTAACACCAAGGGAACTTGATAAATGGTCGAAGCATCTTGAGCCGCAATAATATGATCCAAAGGCAAAGAACCAAATAAGGCTAGCTTGGCTTTAATATTTTTATCTAAGGGTTTTTCAGATCGACAGACTAAAAAATCAGCTTGCAGACCAATAGATCTTAACTCTTTCACCGAGTGTTGGGTCGGCTTACTTTTAAGCTCACCCGCTGCGGCAATATAAGGAACATAAGTCACATGAATCAGACTAGAATTATCACTGCCCACCTCTAAACACACTTGTCGAATGGCTTCTAAAAAAGGTTGCCCTTCAATATCACCCACTGTTCCACCAATCTCTACCAGTAATATTTGAGAGTTTTTGGCCACCTGATAAATTCTAGATTTGATTTCATCGGTGATATGCGGAATCACCTGAACTGTGCCACCTAAATAGTCTCCGCGACGCTCACGACTAAGTACACTGTCATAAATTTGTCCCGCAGTAACACTGTTGGCTTTTTGCATAACTGCTGAAGTAAAGCGTTCATAGTGACCCAAATCCAAATCCGTTTCAGCACCATCTTCAGTGACAAAAACTTCACCATGTTGAAAGGGCGACATTGTGCCAGGATCAATATTCAGATAAGGATCAAATTTCATGATATTCACATTATAACCACGGGCTTCTAACAAAGCGCCAAGACTGGCCGCTGTTAAACCTTTTCCAATAGAAGAAACCACACCACCGGTTACAAAAATAAACTTGCACTGACTTTTCTTTTTCAACTTTTAGCCTTTCAATATTCTTTCAACTTTTAACACATCTTCTGGGGTATCGACCCCTTGAGCTCCAGTTGAGGTGAATCCCACTTTTATTTTAACACCCATATATAAAGCCCTTAACTGTTCTAAGGACTCAGCCTCTTCTAACTGACAAACTCCAAACTCACAAAACTTCTGCAAAAAATCAACTTGATAGGCATACAAACCCATATGCTTGTAACAGATCAGTGATTGTTCAGCACCTGCATTTTTCCGGCTGTAAGGAATAGCATAACGACTGAAATAAATCGCTTCTTGATATTGATTGCAAATCACCTTTACAGAATGGGGCGACAAGATTTCTTCTGCAGATAGGGGATGGGCCAATGTCGACATCACACAAGAGTCTGATTTTAAGTAGGGCTGCACCAATTGATCAATCACCGCGCCAGTAATCAATGGCTCGTCCCCTTGAACATTGACCACAACATCAAATTTTTTATTTAAATTCTGGTAAG
>JBMOJS010000020.1:0-19883 GCA_049315665.1 Pseudobdellovibrionaceae bacterium
TGGATAGCTAATATATGGCCCTGAAATCAAAAGTTGTGGGGAAACGTTAGCCGCTACGGCAGTCGCTCCAACCAAAATTACTAAACAAAGACCCTACATCAGCCGGTCCCTAAAAGCAGAGGTGTTTCAGGCCGCCCATTTTCAATGTCAGTATGTTTGTAAAGACAGCCAAAAAAGATGTGATGCTACCAAATTCTTGCAGATAGATCACGTTCTTCCCGTTGCTTTAAATGGACAAACCAATAAAGAAAATTTACGAGTCTATTGTCAGGCCCACAATCACTTGGCAGCCATAGAAAGTGGACTGATAGATTCAAGTATTACGACTTAATACTTTTTTTCTTCTATCTTGGTGGGTTTTTTAAGTGCTTCAATAGACAACCTGCTTTATGCAACCTTGAATTTCAATTTTGGTTTGATGATGTTTAAAAGTTCAAGCAGTTTATCAATAGTAAAGCGGCCGTGATGGTAATGAACAATTTCACTGACCCTTGACTCGCTAACGCCAAGAATTTCTGCCAACTGCCGCTGAGTTATATTCTTTTCTTGGCAATAGCGAATAAAATGAGCACATAACTCATGCTTGGCACGGTCCACTGGGCTAGCATCAGAAGCTAAAATCTTAGTCTGTTTAGACTTATCTAGCTTCTTTTCGATCTCAGCCCATTCTTTTTCTGTGGGCCATCCTGGAGGTGGAGTTTTGCTGACTTTGATCAGCTTTGATTTTTTTACCTTGTTCATTTTGACCTCCTGTAGGCATTCCTTACGCCAATATAACTTTCATCAGGGGGGATCGCCCAAATCAGGCGATAGGGTTTGCCGCTCCAAGCTAAATCTGTTTCATAAAACTGATAGCCGTCCTCGCGAATCATTTGGGGGAGATAGCTTCCATAGTTCAATAGCCCTAACAGCTCTAAGATCAGTTTGTCGTTGATGGATCGGCTATGCTTTTCTTCATAGTGCGTGTCAATCCAAACTTCACTGAACCATGTATCGTTGATGAGAAATTTTGCCTCAACTACACGAAACATGGTGTTACCAAAATAGCTAAACTTCCCAAATTTGGCAAGCTAATTGTTCTCATGCTAAACTGTCCTTTCAAGCCTATTGATTCCATTCTCAATAATCATAATTTGGGCGGTTCAACACGTATGCCAAGCTTGGTGGCCGTTTAAACTATCCTCAACTTGTGAAAACGCACAGGCGGCAGACTTCTGTCCGCCGGCCTTCTATAATACTTTTTAAGCCCTTCAATTAATTCCAAGTCAAAAACAGGTTGACCAAAATTCAATAAGCAAAGACGCTATTAATAAAATAAGAACATGGAGGTTTTTTATGAAAATGATCGTTATTGCCTTGGCGTTTATCGGTAGCACTGCTTTGGCTTCGGCAAAAGGATATGATTTGAAAATAGACTTTTCTTTGAATGGAAAGCACATTTCATCGCCAAGACTTATTGTTAAGGCCGGGGAGGTCGCCTCTATATCCCAAACAACAGCCAATCAAGAAGGTTTTTTCATTGATGTTACAGCCAATGAAAGTGCTGTTCAAAGCCATAAAGGTATTTTAATGAAGTTTGTGGTTGGTGTGATTGAAAAAAATGGCCAGCGAACGATCAAGGCCAAACCACAGATATTAGCTAAAGAAAATGAACCTGCTCAAATCACGGTCGGTGAAAACAATAAAGATGAAGTCGCTTTGTCTGTTCTGGTTCACAGAAAATCGCTATGATTGTGTGAAGAATAAAAAGAAGCTTTCGATGAATTGGACAGCTTAATTTTTTTATAATTAAGTCCCTGCTAAATCAGCCCTTGATTTTGTGAATATTAACCCGCTTCTAAAAACAGCTAAAAATCCATGAAGCGAGCTTAGACAGGGCGTCAGCCACTGCCACTAAGGCGGTGGTGAAGAAGTGGGGACTTAGATATTGCAATTGCAAGAGTGCTTTTGCATTTAGTTTATATATATGATAGTGTTTTATACGGCATAAAAACCGACAACAAGGAAATTCAAATGAGCAATAAGAAAATTTTAGTTGTAGATGACACTCAATTAATACGCACCATGGTTTCTAGAACTTTGAATGAATTGGGTTATTTAAATGTGCATGAAGCTATTGATGGCGACGAAGCTAAACAAAAAATTATAGAATCTTTTAAACAAAATCAGCCCTTCGATTTGATTATCTCGGACTGGAAAATGCCCAAATCCACTGGCTTAGATTTGTTACAATTTGTTCGTCAAAGTGAAGAAGGTAAAAAAATATCTTTTGTGATGCTTACTGTTGAGTCTGAAAAATCCAGTATTGTATCTGCAGTCAATGAAGGCATAGACGCTTATTTGTTCAAGCCATTTAAAAAAGAGGAACTTAAAGTGGTTTTAGCAAAAGTGGCTGCAAGAAAGTAGAGCTTGTCGCGGACCCTAAGAAAGTGGATAAATTCCCCACAGTTCAAGAAAAATGACACAATTTTCCCCATGAAAAGCTCATACATACGGCCTGGTTGAATGCAAAGCGGACCAAAGATTGCATAGCTCCTTCTTGTTATTCAAGCAGGAGGCTGTGGTGAAAGATTTCGTGGTTTGGTTAGATTCTAAAAACGCCCATGTGTTTGCAATGAAAACAACTGGGATTGAAAAGTCTATTGTTAGTAAAAGCGAAAAAGATCATCATACAAGACATAAAAATGACAAACACAAAGACAGTCATTCAGAGCACTATTACAACCAGCTGGCAGATAAACTAAAAGATGCGGATCAATTATTAATTATGGGGCCAGGGCTTGCTAAAAACCATTTTAAAGATCACTTGACGACGCACCAAAAGCACACTTTGGCGACAAAAATTATTGGCCTAGAAAAGATGGAAAGTTTTGAACATAAAACAGAAAAGCAAATGTTGGCCAAAGCGCACAAGTTTTTTAAAACCTATGATCTGTATCACAATCCAATTTAATAACCCGTCCGGGTTATTAAATTTTTTCAAAAACAGATTCGCAAATCCCAATAAAAAAATCAAAACAAAGCGCTGTCGGGTAATCCCAGGCGCAAGGCTATGATTCGCACGATTTCGCTGGCGGTCTCTTCCAGGGCTCGTTCGGTGACATTCAAAACAGGCCAGCGTTTGTTTTGGCGAAAAAACTTTTCGGCAAATTCGATCTCTTTAGAAATATGGGACATAGATGCATATTCGCCGCCGGTATCTTGACCAAATTTTTCTAAACGGCTTTTACGAATGCGCTGCAGATTTTCCATATCAATCATCAGTCCCACGATTCGTCGTTGATCGATTTTAAATAATTCTTCTGGTGGTGGAGTATCCAGCACCAAGGGCACATTGGCCACCTTCCAACCCTTATGACTTAAAAAAATCGACAGAGGAGTTTTGCTGGTGCGGCTGATCCCTACTAAAACAATATCTGCTTTGTCCAGTTCTGAAAAAGTTTTGCCGTCATCATGTTTGACCGTGTATTCAATGGCTTCAATGCGTTTGAAGTATTTTTCATCGACGATGCGTAAAGCTCCCACATTGCTTTCAGAGGTCATGCCAAAATAAATATCCAAAGTGGATAGCAATGGGCCCAGCAAATCGAAATAAGGCAGGCCCTTACCTGCAGCAATATCTTGAATTTTTTTACGCAAGGCGGGGCTGGCCACGGTGTAAACAACCATGCCTTGTTTTTCTAAACACTCTTGCAGTAAAGATTCCACCTGTTGTTCGGTGCGCACATTTTTGCAACGAACAATATTAATATCTTTTTGTGTGTATTGCACCAAAGCCGCACGAATCATGGTGGCCGCCGTTTCCCCCGTGCTGTCCGATAAAATATAAATGGTGTAAATTTTGTTGCTCACAGGCTGGTGACCAAACTGCAATTGGCCGAGTTTTTTTGTTCTTCCCAAAAAGACCCCCAAAGATTGGTTGGGACATCTTTAGGTAAAAAGATTCTCAATTCAGGGTTTTGTAAATCCTGCCAGACTTTTACCACAGCGCCGGCCCAGTTTGAAAAATCCTTGGCCGAGGCTAAGGGCACCACCACCACCCAATCTGTGGGTAGAAGATCTTGTGAGGCAATCATCAGGGGCGCAGCTGGGGAGCTAGCAATATCTATGGCGGGATACTGGGTTTGTTGCCACACCCATTGGGTGAATTCTGAAGGGCTAGCTTTGGTGTGGCGCAGGTAACGGCTGATTTGAAAATTCAAATACCAATCCAATTTTTGCGTCCAGGGACTTTGTGCGAAATCCGCAGCGATCCATAAGCGGGCTCCAGGGCTAAAAACACTATTGGGGGATAAAACAGTCATCGCCATGTTTTGATTTCCAATTTTTTAAGTTCGATATTTAGCCACTTGGTCCAACAATCCGTTCACAAAAGAAGAAGATTCTGAAGTGCCATATTTTTTTGAAATTTCAATGGCCTCGTTGATAGTGATGCTGGGCTTGACCGGTTCGCTGGCAAAATGCATTTCAAAAGTGGCAATACGTAAAATATTGCGATCCACCGTGCTCATGCGGTCGATTTTCCAATGATTGCTAGAGCTTTGTAAAATTTGATCAATTTTTTCTTTATGACTTTGCACTCCCTGCACCAAGGAGTCGGTCATGTGTAAGGTCTCTTTATCGATGACCTCATCGAAAAGTTCTAAAAATTGGTTGGAAGTGACTTTGGGTGAAAACTCACTTTGAAATAAAACCTGCAGGGCCAGCTCACGAGCTTGTCGACGATGAATCAATTGTATCCTCTGTTTCGCTAAAATAAACCGGGCTTAGCTGCAACTGATTTGCAGCCTCTTCCGACAAAGAGATTAGCTCATGATCCTCTAATGTTTCAACAAACTCTTGCACATCTTTAAAAGTCCGATACACACTGGCAAAACGCACATAAGCCACATCATCCAGCTGCTTCAATTCTAACATCAACTTTCTGCCAATCAGTTGAGCAGAAACCTCGCCATCCCCCCGTTGCATAATCCAAGCCGATATTTTTTCAACCAAGGTTTCAAGCTGACTTAAGCTGATCGAGCGTTTTTGGCAGGCGGCCTGCAGACCTTTCAAAATTTTGGCTTTGTTAAAGGGCTCGCGGCGACCATCTTTTTTAATCACAAAGGGGTAACTCAACATTAAGGTTTCTAAAGTTGAAAAACGCACTTTGCAGCGCAAACATTCACGGCGGCGACGAATGCTTCCCTCTTTTTGAATGCGGGTGTCTAAAACGCGATCTTCGCTATGGCTGCAGTAGGGACACTTCATAGTCTTTAGTCTTAAGGATCCACGGGAGTTCCGTCAATAACACAACACATTATGCAGTGTTTCTAGCCGCGATTGGCGTCAGAATTGTGGAATATGAAATCAACTTGCAGTCAAAGTGTCTTTTTAACGATGGCTTTTGCTTTTTTTGCGGTCCTGGTACAGGGACCCGCTTTGTGGGCCGAAACAGCCCCTAGGGTCGGCAGGGCCGCCGCCAGTAAATATTTTTCTCCGGCCAGTGAAGAGAGGTCAGAGTCTCGCGTCACCAGCACCGATCATTACTTGGCTTTACATCTTGGAAAATATATGAGCTCCCAAGCCTATGAATGGAGTGGCCGCGGCAAACGCGATGATGTGGGCGATATTTCGGGGGGCTTGACTTACCGGGTGGGCGAGTGGAATGGGTCTATGGATTTGAATCTGCGAGTGGATTTTAATCAATTTAAAATCGATGACCAGCGACCTTTAAAAATGTCGCTACTTCCGTTAATCACTTTTCCCGAAGCCAGTTCAAAGTTTCCTTTGTATTTTGGTTTTGGTGCCGGGGTCGGGGTTTTTTTCAAGCAAGTGGAAGACGAATCTTCGATTTCTTTGGATTATCAGTTGGTGGCAGGGGCCCGTTTTTTTAATGTCTATGAAAACACTGGATTTTTTATAGAGTCCGGCTTGAAGAATCATTTGCATCTATTGACCTCGGGGCAACTGAATGGCACTTTTCTGGCTTTAGGCGCGCTATTTACTTTTTAAAAGGCCCCGTTTTGCAAAGTTCACCATCCATATCAAAAAATGCAGCCACAAAAATCCATCGTCATTTGGTGTTGGAAATAGTCGAGTCTTTGAATGCAATTTTTAATTTGCACCAGCAGGCCGATAAAGTGATTGAAAAGGTTTTATCCCAGCACCGCAAATGGGGATCTAGGGATCGTCGTTTTTTTGCTGAAACTATCTATGAAATCGTGCGCTGGCAGCGCCGCTTGTTGTATATGATCAAAGCTGCAGATAATACCAACACTAAAGGTGGCGAAAACAACAAATCTATAGATAAACAAGATTTATGGAATATATGGGCGGTTTATTGGTTGACCTCGCGTCGTGAGGTTCTACCCAAGGATTGGCCCGAACTGCAAAACTTTCCGCAAAAAACCGCGGCTGAGTTTCTGACCGACTTGCAATCTTGTCCTGACCCTGCAATCCAACATTCTTTTTCAGACTGGTTTTATCAGTATGGTTTGCAGCAATGGGGCCCGGACGACTGGTCGTCTATAGCCCAAGCTTTAAACCAACCGGCTGAGGTCTTTATTCGGGCCAACCGTTTAAAAACCAATGTGCTGGATTTGCAAAAACAGCTGCAACAAGAAAATATTTTATCTGAAAAAGTTGGTGCAAGTACTTCTGATGCTTTAAAGCTTTTGCAACGGCAAAATATTTTTTCTACGAAAGCTTTTCAAACGGGCCTGTTTGAATTGCAGGATGCGGGTTCGCAAATGATTGCGCCGTTGTTAGCTGTGCAGCCAGGATTTCGAGTGATTGATGCATGCGCCGGCGCCGGGGGTAAAAGTTTGCATTTGGCCAGTCTGATGGGAAACAAAGGCAAGATCATTGCCTTGGATATTTATGAATGGAAATTGAATGAATTAAAAAAGCGCGCCCGCCGAGGTGGTGTTGATATTATTGAAACTCGTGTGGTGGATTCGCAAAAAGTGATCAAACGACTGCATGGAACTGCAGATGCTTTGCTATTGGATGTGCCCTGCACCGGAAGTGGCGTGTTACGGCGCAACCCCGATGCGAAGTGGAAGATCAGCCTAGAAAGATTGACGGCCTTGAAGCAAACTCAACAGGATATTTTGCAACAATACTCTTTAATGACAAAAATCAAAGGGCTTATGGTTTATGCCACTTGCAGTATTTTTAAAGATGAAAATGATCAGCAAGTGCAATATTTTCTACAGCAGAACAAAAATTGGCAGTTAGAAAAAGAACTGGTGCTGCGCCCGGATCAGCAAGGCTATGATGGCTTTTACGCCGCGGTCCTTCGCAGACTTGCGTAGAGCCTATCTTAAAACTCAAAAATTCGGGGTTGCCCCCTGCATGATTTGACGCTTCAGGCATTCCAGTTAATTGATTGTAAGTATTCCATTATTTCAAATTCTTAAAGCCATTCAGAACCAGCTGTCTAAAAAAAATATTATTTTTCTTTATTTGTATGAACAAACAGTGCTTCAATTATTTTCGAATTTTGAAGCTGCAGGTTTTTAGGGTTGCGGCTTCTGACAACTAACAAGGAGAAGTTATGTTCAATGTAAAGCAAGTGATGACCTGGATTGCAGTATCGACATTAACCACAGTGGCTATTGCAACAGAAGTGAATTCTGTGCCCACATCAGCCCCCGCTGAAGCCACGGCCGAGTACTTCACCCTTGGTGGATACAAAGTCACGGAAATTCCGGTAGAGCAAGTGGATGCCGTTTTGAATGCAAATGTATTGAAGACTCAGGTGACTGTGCCTTCTGCAGATTTAAACCCCTTTGCTGAATTGTCTTTTCAGTTGGACAATATTGTGAACTTTGGCACTAAGGTTTGGAGTTTGATTGAAAAAGGACAACCCGTAGTGAACTTGCAATTGCAAACAGCCAATGCTTTACCTCAAGGTTTGACCACTTCCAATGAATTGGCCGGATGGCAGGATCCGAATGCATCGGCTTATTCCATTGAATATCAAAATTTATATGGCATGACCGTCGTGCGTTTTGATTTTAAATTGTCTTTTATTGCTGGTGGATCTTACAACGGCAAAGGAAAGTATATTATCAATGCTACAGTGATTCCGGCAAAGGTCGATGTGGCTTGGGGTTTTACATTCAATGCCGCAGCCAATGTTCCCGCAGTGTTTAATACTGGAACTAAAGAAGATCCAGTGTCTGGCATGCAATTGCAAATCAAATGGGATTTGAGCACGGCCTTGAAACACACTGAACAGACTGAGTCTTTCTACATCAGCGGCGACAACACCTTTAAAAAACTATAGGTGTTTATCTAAAGGTCTGGCGTTGGTCTTATCCTTACCCCTCACGAAGTTGTTAACCTATAGGTATCAAACTTTGTGAGGGGGATTGAAGTTAAGATAATAATTTTACCGCTTATCACTACCCCCGGCCAATCAGGGAAATCTTTCATGATTAAAAATACAATGATAATTGTGCTGACTGATTTTAGAAAGTTATAGAGGTTTAGCGTGAAGTTTTTAATGGTGCTGATATCTTTTTTAGTGACGACAGCCTCTGCCTTGGCGGCTCCGCAATGTGATAAAAATGAAGGGGCTATCGTTTATGATAGCTCGACGGTCTTTAAAAACTCTGCATTGTTTATAAATCCACGATTTGTGTTAAGCCCTGGGCAGGAAGTTTATATATCTGCCACTTACATCCCGCCAATTCCTAGGACGCGGCCAGCGGGTTATTACACTAGCTATAATGTTTGCTTAGCCCTGGGCCTTCAAGGTTCCACAGAAGCTGGCAAAGGTTTGCAGTTGGAGTGTCTAAGAAGTCGCACCAATGAAAATATTTTAGCAGCCACTTTTGATATGCATGGCAATCTAGAAGGACTTATAAAAAGTGATCCTTTGAAGGATTGTATACAAGTTGTCAGAAGTATTGTGTGCTATCAGTAGGGGCGATCTTAAAGCACTAATTTTTGTGCGGACAAAATCTGCTGTTGAACCGCCGATGGGGCTGTGCCACCCAAAGTGCCACGCTTTTTCATCACATTCAGGTGCTGCACTTCTTCAACAACACTGGCGGTGAACAAAGAATGAAATTTTTGAAAGTCAGCCAAAGTCATGTCTTCTAGATTTTTTTTCTGGGCAATACAGTTGCGAACAATCACCCCAGTGATTTCATGGGCCTCGCGAAAAGGCATGCCATTTTAGCCAAATGATCAGCCACATCGGTGGCATTTGAAAAATCACCAGTTAAAGATTCTAGCATTTTTCCAGAATTGAATTTGGCCGTTTTCAACATCATATTCATAATTCGGGTAGAGGCCAATAAAGATTCCATAGCTGTAAACAAATGATATTTGTCTTCTTGCAGGTCGCGGTTGTAGGCCAAGGGTAAGCCCTTGGTCAAAGTTAAAACTCCAATCAATGAACCAAACAATCGCCCACTGCGGCCACGAATCAGTTCGGCCATATCAGGATTCTTTTTTTGCGGCATAATACTGCTGCCGGTGGTGACCGTGTCATCCAGTTCCACGAATTGAAATTCAGGAGTGCTCCACAAAATCCATTCTTCACACCAACGTGAAAAGTGCATGGCCAATATCGATCCATGACTTAAAAATTCGATAACAAAATCGCGATCAGAAACTGCATCCATGCTATTTTCGCTGCATTTTTCAAACTTCAATTGATCACAAACCAACTGTCGATCCAGTGGAAAGGTGGTGCCGGCCAGTGCCGCTGAACCCAAGGGAAGAACACGAATTCTTTTTTGTGATTCAGTCAATCTTTCCACATCCCTTTGCAACATCCAAAAATAAGCCAAAAGATGATGGGCAAGACTGACGGGCTGGGCATGTTGCAAATGGGTCATGCCGGGTAAAAGAGTTTCAAGATGTTGTCCGGCGACTTCAACAATGGTTTTTTGTAAATTTTTAAGTTCTTCCACCAAGTGTTCCACTTCAACACTTAAAAAAAGTCTTAAATCCGTGGCCACTTGATCGTTGCGACTGCGGGCCGTGTGCATTTTGCTGGCCACAGGGCCAATTTTATCGGTCAAAAGTCTTTCGATTTCCGAGTGAATGTCTTCTGCCGAGGGATTGAATTGAACTTTTTGTTCCAATATCTCTTGAGCCAGTTCTTGCAAGCCCGATTGAATTTTTTGCGCTTCCGCAATGGGGACAATTTTTTGCTCCATCAACATCTGCACATGGGCCAGGCTGGCCGTGATGTCCACCTTCCACATGCGCTGGTCCATAGATAAAGAAGAAGAAAAAATTTTAACTTCTTCGTCCATCGGCTTGCTAAAACGTCCACCCCAAAGTTTCATATTATTTACTTTGTGCTTTCAATTGTTGATACATGCGGGACTGCATCCCAAACATTTTAACAGCTCCGGTGCTTTCACTTTGGTCAAAAGTTTTTGAATCAAAAGAAGCTAAATCTTCATTGTACAAAGCCCATGGGCTTTTGCGTCCCACAATCACAGCTTGGCCTTTGAAAAGTTTCAAATTCACTTCGCCGTTGACGCGAGTTTGTGTTGTGCCAATAAAAGCCTCTAAGTCTTCTTTCAAAGGATCCCACCACAAGCCCTCATAGGCTAAACGGCTCCATTCTTGATCGATCAAAGCTTTGAAGCGAATCTCTTCACGGGTCAAAACTAGATTTTCTAAAGCTCTGTGAGCTTTCAAAATCAAAGTGGCTCCGGGGCATTCATAATTTTCCCGCACTTTTAAGCCCATCATGCGGTCTTCCATAATATCGATGCGGCCAATGCCATGGTCGCCGGCCAATTTGTTGGCCAAAAGAATCAATTCATCGGGAGCTAACTTTTTGCCATTGATGGCAATAGGTTCGCCATTTTTAAATTCGATAGAAACAGCAGAAGCTTCGTTGGCTGAATTTTCCAAGCCTTTGGTCCATTGAAAGATCTCTTCTGGCGGAGCAAAATCAGGTTCTTCCAGGCGGCCGCCTTCGACAGATCGGCCCCAGATGTTTTCGTCAATGCTCCAAATTTTAGTTAAGCTTTGTTGTATAGGAACATTGTGTTTTTGGGCGTATTCGATCTCCCATGAACGGGTTAGATTTCTTTCGCGAATAGGCGCGTGAATGACTGCTTGGGGTACAAAACTGCGAATGCCAAATTCGATGCGGTACTGATCGTTGCCTTTGCCGGTACAGCCATGGGCAAAGCTAGTGATGCCCAATTTATTAGCCACTTCAGCGGCTTTGGCCGCAATCAAAGGTCGGGCAATGGAAGTGCTCATGGGATAGCCTTGATAGTCGCCATTGGCTTGAACAGCTTTAAAACAATAGTCTTTGGCGAATTCTTTTTTTGCATCAATGGTGTAGTGTTCAGTGCCTAAAATTTTTGCTTTTTCAGAGGCCTGGACTACATCGTCAGGGGATTGGCCGACATCAACAGTGACTGTGACAACATGATCGTAACCATAATCTTCGCGCATCAAAGGAATGCAAATCGAAGTGTCTAGACCACCAGAATATACAAGTAATACGGATTTCTTTGCCATGGGATGGAGTGCTCCTTATGAATTTTTGTTAAGGTTATGTTAGAGAATATTTATGCAGTCAAGACCTTTTTATAATTTGACTTATGCGTGTATATTTGCTATTAATGTATTTTGCTGCATAAATGTGCACGATATGCGCATAAATATGCATAAAAAACAGGTTGATTGGACCCAAAATAAAACCAGTTTGTCTGTTTTGCGGTAAAAAGGTGTTGAAGAAGTAGACAGTTGATAAAAAATTACAAGGTAGAAGTAAAGAAAATGAAAATGAAAGCCAAAAAACAATATTCAGCAGCCATCGTCGGAGCCCGAGGTTATTCGGGCTTAGAGCTGGTGCATCTTCTGACTTCACCAGCTTCTTATGGATCTTTGTTGCAATCACAGGCTGCGGGTGGTTCTTTGGTTTTGCAGGCCTTGTTTGCCTCTAAGGATTTTGACTTAAAAAAAGATATTTTAGACCCTGCGGTTTTAAGCATCCCTTGTTACAAAGAAGAAGAACTTTTAAATCACCAATTTGATTTTGTGTTTTTGGCGACTCCGGCCGAGGTGTCTTTAAAGTGGGCTCCAATATTATTAGAAAAAGGCTCCCATGTGATTGATGTCAGCGGGGCTTTTCGTTTAAAAAACAACTCCGTCGATAGTTACAAAAAATGGTATAATTTTGAACACACTCACCCTGATCTAGCAGTTAGCGCTGTTTATGGTTTGCAGCCTTGGTGTGCCGAAGAAATCAAAAATCAAGTTCAAGTAGCGAAGGGTCCAGTGTTGATTGCCAATCCTGGCTGTTATGCCACGGCTTGTTTGATGCCTTTGGTTCCGCTTTTACAAAACAATATTATTGATTCTAACACTGTGGTTTTGGATGGCAAATCTGGAACCTCAGGCGCTGGCCGTAAAGCTGAAGAACGTTTGCTTTTTACCGAGGTGGACGGGGATTGTCTGCCTTACCGTGTTGGACAACACCAGCACACTCCTGAAATTATTGAAGCAGCAAAAGCTTTTTCGGGAATTCAAATAGATCCTTTTTTCTCTACCAGTTTGTTAAGCACTCCACGGGGTTTGACGGTGGCTTTGTATGCTAAAATTCATTCTTCTTTTAATGGTCAGTCCAGCGATTCTGTGGAAGCTGTGATCGAACAGGCCTTTGCAAAAAGTTTTGCTCAATACCCTTGGGTGCGATGGCAAAATTTGAACAAAGACAACAATTCGAAGCTGTTGTCCTTGAAGTCGGTGCAAAGCACGCCCTACACCCATATCAGCTTTAGTTTAAAAAATAATAAATTGTATGTGTTTTCTGTGATCGATAATTTGTGCAAAGGGGCGGCCTCACAAGCCTTAGAAAACGCCTATGCCATAGTGGCCGCACATCTTTCGCAAAAGTCTTATTTGCAGCAGGAGTTGAATCAATGAGTCCAGGACCTGGCGTTAGTCGTACATTATTGCCCCAAGGTTTTTTTGCCAGTGGTGTGAACTCTGGTGTTCGTCGTTATCGTCCTGATTTGGGTTTGATTTATTCAGAAACCGATTGCGTGGCTTCGGCTGTTTATACTTTGAACCAATTTCAAGCAGCGCCGATTTTGTATTGTCGATCCGTACTTCCTAGTCAAAAAATTCGCGCTATAGTTACCAACAGTGGTCAGGCCAATGCTGCCACCGGTTTGCGTGGCTTAGAAGACAATCAAAAAATGGTGGCCGCCGTAGCCCGTGAATTGAAATGTGATGTGGGTCAGGTTTTAAGTGCCAGCACCGGTGTTATCGGCGTGCCTTTGGCCGTGGATAAAATTGAAGCTGCTGTTCCGGAACTTTGCTTGCGTGCGGGCAATACTGCTGAAAGTTTTGCTTTAGCGATTTTAACCACAGACTTGGTTCCTAAAACCTGTACTTCTGTGATTGAACTTTCTGAAGGCTCTGTTCGGTTGACGGGGATTTGCAAAGGCTCGGGTATGATTCATCCAAATATGGGAACCATGTTGGGTTATTTTTTGACAGATCTAAAGTTGTCGCCGGATTTGGCGCAAGAAATTTTAAAAACTTCGGTGGATGATTCTTTCAATATGATTTCTGTAGACGGGGATTGCTCTACCAATGACTGTGCCTTTTTACTAGCCAATGGTGCGACTGGTGTTTCTTTAAAAACCGACAGTGATTTGCAAAAATTCAAAGAGGCCTTCACTGAAATATCCGAGTTTTTAGCTAAGTCTATAGCGTCTGATGGCGAAGGGGCTACTAAGCTGATTGAAGTTCATGTGCATGGGGCTCCAGAAAAAGATTTGGCCCGTCGGGCCGCCCGCAGTGTGGTTATTTCTCCGTTAGTGAAATCGGCCATGCATGGCGAAGATCCTAACTGGGGTAGAATTTTAGCCCGCTTGGGAGCCGAGCAAGTTCCCAGTGAAGCTTTGATGAAATTGAAATTAAAATTGCAGGATTTTGTACTTTTTGAAAATGGTCTTCCTTGCAGTTTTGATAAAGAAGAAGTGCGAAAAACTTTGCGCAACCACGAAGTCTTTATTGATGTGGATTTGGGTTTGGGCAAAGAATCGGCAGTGGCTTGGGGCTGTGATTTAACTAAAAAATATGTCGAAATAAACACGGAGTATTCATGAAAAGTCAAATTGTAGTATGCAAAATTGGTGGCGCGGCTTTGGTGGATTTTTCTATCATGGAGAAAGTGGCCGAACTGATTGCCCAGTACCAAAGCTATGGATTGAAAGTGGTTTTGGTTCACGGTGGTGGTCCTCACATCAATGAGGCTTTGGTAGAAAAAAACATCCAATGGAGTTTTGTGGATGGTTTGCGTGTGACCACAGAAGAAATGATGGGTGTGATTGAAGATGTTTTAAATAACAAAGTTCAACAAAAACTGATTCAGTATTTAACCGCCAAAGGCCTGTGGGCTTTGGGTGTGAGTGGTAACGACTTCAAGGCATTGAACTGTGAAATTTTAAAACCAGAACTTGGACTTGTTGGTAAAGTGACCAGTGTCAACACTCAGCCTTTATTAAAATTATTATCCGCGGCCGATTACAACTCCAGCTTTGTTCCTGTGATTTCATCTGTGGGTCTTTTGCCCGATGGCAAGTACTGCAATATCAATGCGGATGAAGTGGCCTCTAGCTTAGCCATTGCCTTGAATGCGGATCGTTTGGTTTTTATAACCGATCAAAAAGGTGTGTTGGATAAAGATAAACAAGTTATGTCTATGTTGACGGATGAACAGATTCAGCAATTGATTGAAAACGAAACTGTCACCGGTGGAATGAAAACAAAAATGCGTCAGGTGCTAAAAGCATTGAACGACCATGTGCCCAATGTGCAAATCATCCACTCCAATGATATCGAAAAGTCAGTATGGAGTGACTGGGTGGGGACCCACTGTTTAAGCCGGTCCACCACGGCAGAGGACAAAGGCTATGACCTTCAATAAAAAGCATTTTTTAACCGGTGGTGAACTGTCTTCTAAAGATTTGCACCATCTTTTGCAAGACGCCCAAAAGTTCAAAGACACGCGTGATGCAGGTCAATGGCAAAGTCAGAAAAGACTTTTGCAAGATAAAACCATCGTCTTGGTTTTTGAAAAGCCTTCGCTGCGTACTCGGGCCAGTTTTACAGTGGCTGTGCAAGAATTGGGTGGGTCGGTTTTAGAACTGACATCGAACGTACGAAAAAAAGAAGATCCTGAAGACACCATTCGCGTTCTTCAAGGCTATGCCCATGGAATGATGATTCGCACTTTCGAACATGAAATTTTACATCGTATGGTTCAGCATGCAAAAATTCCGATCATCAATGGCTTATCTGATTTGCATCACCCTTGTCAGGTTTTGGCGGATTTGTTGACCTTGAAGCAACGTTTTGGTCGCTTGGAAGGTTTAAAATTAACTTATGTCGGTGATGGCAACAATATGCTGCATAGTATGTTGGTGCTTTGTCCTTTAGTGGGTGTGGATATTCATTTTGCGTGTCCAGAATCTTATCAGCCCGATTCTGAAATTTTACAGCAAAGTCTTAAAGCCAGTCAAAATTTGCCTGGCAAGATCAAAGCTTTTAAAACTCCGGCAGCGGCTGTTAGCGGTGTGCATGCCGTGTACACCGATGTGTGGACCAGCATGGGCTTTGAAGCTGAAGAACAAAACAGATTGTCAGCTTTTGATGGTTATCAAGTGAATGAAAAGTTGATGTCCTTGGCCGATCCAAAAGCCGTGGTGATGCATTGTATGCCCATCAATAAAGGGCAAGAGATTACGGAAGATGTGGTTGAAGGGCCTCGCTCGGTTTTATTTCAGCAAAGTGAAAACCGCCTGCATGTGCAAAAAGCGGTGTTTAAATATTTATTTCATGATGGATTGGGTAAGGACCCTGAAGCTTTATGGCAATAAAAATCGGTTCAGATTCACAGCAGCGTTTGGAAGTTTTAAAAAAGCTATTGCTAGCAGGTGAAGCCAGCACGCAAGAAGAGATCTGTGATGAACTGAAAAAAAGAAAATTCAATATTACGCAAAGTACTGTTTCAAGGGATTTGCGCCGTCTAGGGGCTGCCAAGCTGATTGATCCCAGCAAGGGCACCATTTATAAACTCAACACCGACAGTGTGCCAGCGCCGTCTTTGCGCGCCAGTGCAGAGCAATTGATCATTGATATTCAAGACAATGGCTATTTGATTGTGATACATACGCAGCCAGGATCGGCCTCACTACTAGCACGCTATATGGATCAAATGAAGTCCATTGGGATTTTAGGCACCATTGCTGGGGATGATACGGTGTTTGTGGCTATTGATTCGCCGAAAAAAGTGGAAAGCATTATTAAAAAAATCAAAGAGATGTTTAAACCCGTAGGGAATTGAATTTGAAGCCAGACTCGACAACAGATGCACAAAAACGCAAAAAAACCTTGAAAGACATGATTGTGGCTTTTTTAATGCCCACTTTATTTGGTAAAATCTGTGTGCTGTATTTTGGTATTCATTACTCACGCTATCCAGATGAAGGCTACGGCTGGGGTTTGGCAGCTGCCATTGTTTTTACAGTCTCTATGTTGGGCCGATTTTTATGGCGCTACCGCAAGTACGAAGAGATTTGATGGGTACTACAGTAATCCAGGCATAATATCTAAGATAAACTGACGATAATTATAAATATGCACACCTTGTTTTTTAGCTTTGGTGTCTCCTAAGTAAATAAGATATCTTGGAGTGTCTGGATGTTCTTCGTGAAAGACATCAAGTCCAGAAAAGTCTTTTTGCGTGAGCTCATGTTTGTATTTGATTTCGATGGCGGCCTCAATTTTTCTGCCGTTGGCTAAGATCAGATCGACTTCATTGTTGGTTTGTGTTCGCCAAAAAAATAATTTTTTTAAAGACAATTGATAACTTTTGCATGCCCTGCATTCATTGACAATAAATTGCTCAAAAAGGTGCCCCTTTTGTTGAGCATCTATAGCTTCATCCAGATGATTGGTTAAAACATTAGTTATGCCACTATCAAAAAAATAAAACTTAGGAGTAATAGCCAGTTGCTTTTTAATATTTTTATCCCAGGCTGGCAGGATAAAAGTTATCATTGTGTCTTCTAAAATTTGAAAATAGTTTTGCACAGTTTTTAGGGGTACGGAAGATTCTCTGGAAATATTAGAAAAGTTCAAGGATTGTCCAGCATAGATTCCAGCGACTTCTAAAAAACGCGAAAAGGGTTCAAGTTTTCTAATAATACCTTCGGCAGCGATTTCTTCTTTCAGGTAAGAATCAACATAAGTCACTAACTTAGGTTTAAAGTCTTCTTTTTCCGAAAAGTATATTCCTGGCAGTAAACCAAATTGCAAGGCCTGCTCTAAATTAAAATGCTCTTTGAGCTCTGCAGTTGTAAAAGGCATAAGATGACGGATAGGAACTCGTCCCCCCAACAGATTGGCTTCGCCGCGTTTTAATTTGCGTGGACTGCTTCCGGATAGAAACACGGTGATTTTAAATTCTTCAATCAAAGAATGAATTTCATCCAATAAAAGCGGAGCTTTTTGGATTTCATCAATATAGAATGTCTTTATTTTTTTGGACTGAATTTGAAATAGAGCCTCTTCACGAAAGGCATCGGGTGTAGAGGCATAACGATTGCGATTTTTTAAATGCAGTAAATCTACATACCAGTGGGGTGAATCTTTTAATAGCGATCTTAATAAAGAGCTTTTGCCCGTCAGTCGAGGTCCTAGTAAAATTGTGGATTTGTGTGTTTTTAAAAAAAGACTTCTGTCTATCATTGTATGAATTCTACACAAAAATTGGCCATATAGGTACCAATTTTTGACAAAAATTGGCATCATGATGCTAATTTCCGTTCTATTTTGGCATTATAATGCTAATTTTTAGATAAAGTGGTCATTTTGTCTAGGCTGTAGACCCTAGGCTTTTGCTCTGGCAGGGGCCAACCTAAAGCAAAATTCTAATATTTGTGACATACATGATTTCACAGGCACCGGGGCCTTCATCATCCCTGGTTAAAGAGCTCATCCATTCCTGACCATTGCGTTGGTCGACGCGGACAAGTTGTCCTGACAATTCGACAACCTGACCGATTCTTAATCGATCCACTTGTTTTTTTATTACAGCATTTGCAGGGATTATGTGTGTATTGGAAATAGATACTTTAATTTCTTCTGGATTTAATGAAAATTCTGAATTGTATCTATAAAAACAAAAACGAGAATTTTGACTGATTGTTAAATCTTCAAGATAGGTAGAATCAGATAGGTGATTCCAGCCCAAACATAAATCAATAGGTGAAATATCCGCGGTTGCATCCAGCCAATATTTTTCAGCAGATAATAAACGACCTTTTATTTTATAATCGGCCAAGGGTTGTAAAATTTGATTTTTATAAAGTATAGGCTTTGCGGTTACAGGAAGCTCTTTTTGTACCGGAGACTCCTTCACCAAAACTCCTGGTGGGCGATGAATTTCTTTTTCGGTAAAAAATTTATAAAGACCGAAAGTCGCAATAAAAAACACAATAATATAATTCAAAAACAACCCCAGTAAGAATATTATAACCGCATTCTTAAATAATCCAATTGTTTTCAATTTGGTGGGGGCACAGTTGGACCAATAGGTTTTTTAAACTACAGCAAGGCTTTACCCAGCATCGTAACATAAAGAACAAAAGAGGTGATTAGAAAATAACAGAAGCTAAAAGTAATTACTCCGATATTTGATTTAAAAACATAATGAGCTAAAAAAGGCAGAATCTGCAAGGCATGCATTCCTAAAAAATGGGATATTCTTAGATCGCCAAATTTTTTACTCCAATTCAAAAATAAATATCCTTCAGAGGTGTCTGGGCCACCGACAGTATGCGACAACCGTGACCCCATAATAAAACCTTGAAACGAAAAAATGACAAAAATAAAAATACCTAGCCGAATGCCCCACAAATAGGGTTCCGATATATTTTGAAATTTTTGTGTACAAAACAAAATACCAATATAAAAAGTCCATAGTGTAACTAAAGTGGCTGCCAAGGCCATCAATACATACAAAAATCCATAGAAAGAGTTGGTTAAATTATAATGTGAGCCCTGTCCGCGAAGAGCTTGAATAGCAATGTATACTATTTCAAATCCAAGAAGGCTGATGATGCTAAAATTAAAAAATTTTAAACTAAAGTTAGAGCCTAGGTAAAAACAAAACCAACTCATGGTCCATGAGTATATGCCAATAGATAATCCAAACTTAATCGGCTTATACAATGCATGGGTTCCAAGATATTGGATATTTATGAAAAATGACAGGATCAAAAGACCAAAAGCTAAAGCAAAGTTAAATATTCCAAAATAGAATAAGGCTTCATTTCGAAGTTTCAATTGAGGGATAAGTTGGCCCAGATCATGGATTAAACTCATACAGATTGTTATATCATTTCTAGTAAATAATTGTCTTGGTGAATTTAAAAAATTTTACTGAATCAAAAAAATAAACCGTAGGGGCCTTGACCCTCTTTGCTGCTTTTTTGATGATGGACCCGATGCTGGGCCACCACATTTAAAATCCAGGGGTTTTGTGTGCTCCATTTGAAATAACGGCGATGGGTTAAAACATCATGAATAATAAAATATATAATTCCATAAACGGTTATTCCGCAAGCGACTGCAAAACAAAAAGCATTGGGCAGTAAAAATAAAATCATGCTTAAAATAGCAAAAAATAAACTAAATACATCATTCAACTCGAAAGGGGAGTGGCGGGCCAGGTGATGGGTTTGATGAATCCGCCACCAGGGGCCATGAAACAAATACCTATGCATCCAAGCAGATCCAAATTCAGTGCCTAAAAAACCAGTCAGTAAGCCCAATATAAATGTCATAAGATCTCCTACAAAAAGATGTGCTGACTATTCGCCAAC
>JBMOJS010000245.1:0-4424 GCA_049315665.1 Pseudobdellovibrionaceae bacterium
CACGCAAAGAAAGAAGCAAGGTGTTGTACGAACTGCAGTCCCATCGCGTTTTTTACTTGAAATTCCTAAGGACTTGTATCGAGAATACCCTATGGGTGCGCGTCCGCTGAATGAACAATCCCGAGAGCAGCTGGTGGCCCAATTTCTTGGGAGGCTATAAATGTCGGATACTTTTAAAAAAAATCTAAGTTTGTCTTTAACAGATTTAAGTCTGTTTTTGAAAAAGACTCCAGCTGAAACAAAACAGATTTTATTTAAAATCACCGGTCGCCCTTGGATGCAGCCTTTTGTCGATCCATCGGTGGTGCGTGAAGTGTTGTTAAAACAGAAAATCCAATATCCAGCGCAAAAAGTGGTGTCGGTGCAAATGCTTAAGGGTGGTGTGGCAAAAACCACCACCGTTTTAAATGTAGGGCTTCGGGCGGCCATGTATGGGGCCAATGTTTTATTTATTGATTTAGACCAACAGGCCAACTTGAGTTTTGCTTTGGGGCATAACGGCGAAAAAGATCCTGTGTGGTTGGATATTGTTGAAAAAAAGAAAAGCATTGATGAGTGCATTCGTTGCATTGATATGCATGTGGATTTAATACCTTCGAATTTGAACAATTCAGTTTTAGATCGGGTGTTGCTGAATTCCAACCGGAACTGGGCCCAGGCGGTTAAATCCCCATTAGATAAAATCAAACATCGCTATGATCTGATTTTTATTGATACTGCCCCCGCCTTGAGCGCTGTCAATACCGCGGTCACGGTGGCTTCGGATCAAGTGCTGCTGCCGATCAATCCCGATCGATTTTCGATGCTGGGCTTAGAAAAAAATCTGGAAGAATTGAAAGATATTAAAAAAGATTTTCATTTGGATTTTGATATAAAAATTCTGTTCACTAAGTTTGATGCTCGAGAAAAAACCAGTCATCAGTATTTACAAAACTGCATTGATTCTTATGAAAACCTATTGATGAAAAATTTTATCCGCACATCATCGCAAGTTAAAAACTCAGTGGATGGGTCAAAAACCTTATTTGACTGTAAGGCTGCAGTGAAAGAGGATTTTGACTTGGTCACGCGCGAGTTGTTAGAAATATAATCGAGGAGACGAAAATGCCATCTGTTAAAGAATTTAAAGACAGCAGCACTGAAGAAGAAACAGCGCCTCAAAAAAAATCTGCAGCTGCTTCTGGCACTGGCCCTACGGGAAAAAAACGCCATTCTGAAAAATCAGAATCCAATCGCCGTTTGCGTTCAGAGGTCCCGCCGCAGTCAGAACCGTCACAACCTGAATCTACCGATGACGGACAATTGTCTTTTTCTGAATCTAGTGATTCCAGTGCTGTTCATTCCGGGCCAGCTGATGAAGCTGCTTACGAACAACAAAAATCATCGGTGACCGGAGCTGTATTGAAAAAGTTTAAATTTATTCAAGATCGCATTCCCTCCAAAGCCACGGAGCTGGTGAATTCTATTGTCGAAGACTGGCAAAAAGATGGCGAGTTTCAAGGTCTGCCCGTGGGGCATCCTTTGGCGCAAATTCTAGTTTCAAAGGGTTTAAAAAAAGCCAAAAATATAGAAAAAAAACTAGAAGCCAAAGGTGTTTTTTTAGTGGCGCAAATGGGCGCACAGTATGTAAAAACCCAATTGGATAAAGCCCCTTGGAAGAAAAAATAGCCATGGATGTTGTTGGTTCTAGGCAAGAACGTTTGCAAAAAATATTAAGTGAAAAATTTTCTCCGCTATTTTTAGAAGTCGAAAATGAAAGCCATCAGCACTCGGTGCCTGAACATTCAGAGACCCATTTTAAGGTTTTGATGGTCTCCAATTTTTTTAATGGTCTAAGTCGATTGGATCGACAGCGAGCCATCAATGAAGCTTTAAAAATCGAATTTCAGCAGGGTTTGCACGCTTTATCCCAACGTCTTTACACCGCCGAAGAATGGGCTCAGTCCCCCGAAAACTACGACTCTCCCTTGTGTCATACTAAAAAGCCTTAAAGCGCCGAAAATTGTAAAATGTTTTTACATTTTTTGCAGGATTGAATTTGCCCCTCAACCTTTAGTCTAGGTTTCCGAACAGGTAACTAGACCTTGATCCATAAGCGACACTTCGAATGTATTTGCCATCGCTTTCATAACAACAGGTCAGAAAGTGAGTTTTGGGATGGCAAATTTTAAAGTCAAATCTGTTGGTCTTGTAATCATCGGGATTTGTAGCTTATTGAATATGGGAAATAAAGGTTGCAGCAAAAAGCCAGAGGCTCCTCCGCCCAGGCAGTTGAAAAAAATCATTGAATTGGGGCAAATTGTATCACCAATGATTCAACTTCCCAATGGTGGGGCTTTTGATTTTCAGTTTGTAGCCAATCAACAGATCTACGGCGTCTTAGCGGCCAGTGATATGTTTGCTGTGCGCGAGGCCCCACCCATCGCGGTCAACCCTAGCGCCATGATGCCTGGTGAAAGTTTATTCAATTTTAATAAGATGGATATGGATCTTTTAAGCAAGTCAGCTGCCGATGCTGGCCAATACAATCTTCAAGCCGCTTTTTCACAGACAGCTTGGTGCATGGTCAATTTACCGCAAGCACGCATTGGCGGGTCCATCAATGCTTTTGAATTGATCGGCGGCGGCGGAATCACCGTGGGCTTTGGCGTTGCCGGGGCTCATGACATAACCAATGTGCCGGAAGCAGGATTTTATGTGGATTTCGCGCAATTGGATTTAAGCCTGCGCGCTTATCCGCCGCTGGGTAAAAGTCTTTTAGGTGCGGTGAATGTAACCAGTCAGCAGACCAAAACAAAAGTGGCCGCAAAGTTTAATCTTGGAGCCTTTAGTGTGGGGCCTGAATTTTATTATCAAACTCCATTGGCTGCAGTAACTAAAAAAGGATTAAGCACTGGGATCACTCAGTTGGCGGCTTTAAAAACCATGGCTGCAGACGAATGGTACAGCCGGGTTTTGATGGACCACGATAAATTTGTCAGTATTATTGGTGGTCGCGATGTGAATTTGGAAGTGGGCGATGAGTTGCTGATCTACAACGAAGAATACGCCTGGTCCGGTGAGCCCTGCAATTCAGAGTATATAGGTGGAGTGGGAACCGGGGATGCTACACTTTATGGAAAAGGCATTGTAGTTTCTGTCGGTGATCAGTTATCGCGAGTCGAAATCACAGAAATTTCATCCACTTCGGGGCAAATGCGGCCCCAGGTCGGCGCCAAGGTGAAACTGTCTAAACTGCACGCGCAAATCCCTTTGCCAAAATAGCTGGCTTCGATGTAGGGTCTGACCTTAAAAGGTTGGGCCCTATGTTTTCTGGAATTGTTGAAAGTTGTCAGCCGGTTGTGCGACAACACAGCGAAGAATTTTTAAACAATCAAGGTCAAGTTTTACGTCTGACTATTGCTAAACCCACAATGTTTACGGATCTTTCTATTGGCGATAGCATTTGTTGCAATGGGGTCTGTTTGACCATTGAGTCTTTCAGTGAATCTGAAATGCAGTTTGCTTTGGGGGCTGAAACTTTAAAGGTTTTGAATTATTCTTTGGCTGATATGCAAAACAACAAAAAATTCCCTTGGACTGTGGTTAACTTAGAACGGTCCTTGCGTTTTGGCGATCGGATTCATGGCCACTTGGTGGCCGGTCATGTAGAGGCCGTGGTGCCAGTGACAGATATTTCAAGCTGGCAAGAAGGTAGTCAGGTTTGGGTTCAGTTGCCAGACCAGATAAAACCCTATGTGTGGAAAAAAGGCAGCATCACTTTGAATGGCGTCAGTTTGACAGTGAATGAAATCGATGACAAAACCCTGTCCGTGTGTTTAATTCCCGAAACTTTAAAACGGACCAATCTACAGCATTTGCAAAAGAATGATTTTGTAACTATAGAATCTGATTATTTTTCAAAAGCGGCTGTGCAGTCCATGCAAAATATTAAAGGTAATAAAGATGAAATTTGATCCGATTGAAGATTTGATTGCGGATATCCAAGCTGGCAAAATGGTTATTCTGGTTGACGATGAAGATCGTGAAAATGAAGGGGATTTAGTCCTGGCGGCGGATCATGTGTCTCCGCTGGCAATCAACTTTATGGCCAAAGAAGCTCGTGGATTAATTTGTTTATCTTTAAGTCACCAGCAAACCGAACGATTGCAACTGCCGTTGATGGTTCGTGAAGATATGAATTTTTCATCAAATAAAACCGCATTTACAGTCAGTATTGAAGCTGCGGATGGAGTCAGTACTGGGATATCGGCCGCCGATCGTGCCCACACGGTGCGCTTGGCCTCAAACCCTAATGCAAAACCTACTGATATTCATGTGCCAGGACATATTTTCCCTATCCGGGCCCAAAACGGTGGAGTTCTAAAAAGGGCCGGTCACACCGAAGGCAGTGTGGATTTATCTATACTTGCGGGACTAAACCC
>JBMOJS010000021.1:0-19499 GCA_049315665.1 Pseudobdellovibrionaceae bacterium
TGGTTTGTTTGGGTATAACCATCCTACAAAGTGCGAGTAACGTGACTCATCGAGTGAAGGTAGAAGTCCTGATGGGCCTGATTTGTCGCCACTGTCTATTATTGATACAGTTATCACAAAAGATAACAACGATAACCCAACTTTAAAAAACCCACAGGATGCCCTTTCTGATTCAAGCAATGAATTGCCGTACAGAGTGCAAATCGGGGAAACGGGCAAGCCTGATGCAACAATGGATGACTTGTCCAATCTTCTACAGCTTATTCCAGATAACAAAGATATTTTAGTCAGCACAGACTCTGCCGAAGTTTTACAATTGATTGCAGAAAAGTCCCCCACAAGGCGGGGTTTAAGTCGTATTATTCCATTTGGATCACTGGTAAAGAACGCAAAGCAAAGCAAACTTATAAAACCTTTGATTAATTACAAAAATAAAATAGTTAACGGAGCTAAAAATGACCGTATAGGTTTAATTATTTTAACCGTGAACACCACTTATGATTCTTTTGTCTGGCTTCACGTCAGTGAAAGCCCTTATAGTGAATCCGCGCGGATAGCTGCCGTGATTTACAGCGCTTTAATCAATATATCATTTGGTTTGGACAAAGACCTTTGGTCTAAATCAGCCCGTCACATAGAAAAAAAGATTTTGAAGTTATTTGATTCTGCTAAGCAGAATCCTGAAGATATTCTAGAACTAAAATCAGACACAGAAGAAAAAAATTTGAATACAATCAGCCGTAAGAAAAAGCTGATGGTCAATTTTGCTGCCAATACAGCTATGATGTTGGGTTTGCAAGCGGGTCGTTTTGCCATTTTAGGTTTTGACCAATCTTTAGCAGTGGCCTTTGGGCCCGAAAATTTAGCTAAAATTATAGGGTTAAGCATAGCAGTGACCTTTAGTAGCTGGGGCTGGGGCGAGTTATCTGCAGACATCGATGGTCAAAAATATCCCTTTGCCAAAGCGACTGTTCGGCGTTGGTATGAGATACGAAATTTATTGATGGGTCATATTGCTTCTTCGGGTAAATTGATTCAGCCCTCTATTTATGGAGTAAGTCCTTGGTTCGCTGTAGCAACAAACGGAATTATTGGGTTGAGTGCTTTTTTAAGAAGTGAGAAAATTATTAACTGGTTAGAAAATAGTCCACGGCTAGAATGGACGCGGGGACAGTTTTATAAATTTAAAAATTCTGATTTAACAATTTGGCAGAAATTGAGCCCCAGAAATAGCAAAACATTATCTTGTCAGAATATCTTTCTATAACAGCCTTTTTACTTGATAAATTTCAATTTGCTTCTATGCTGAGTGGTAAGGCCACGCCGAAGTTGGCCCAAGATAAGTTTTTATCTGCACTTAACAGATAAAAAATATTTTCTAAGCGTAGGAGGAACTATGAAATTTAAATTATTTTTATCCACTGGTCTTTTGTTTATGGCTTCATCTGCTTTTTCTTATATTGCGTATGCCAATGATTTTGGTTTAGAAGTGGGCATTCGCCAGCAGTCAGCTTCAAGCCCAACTTCTGGGGTGAATGTAAAATCAAAAATGGGTTATCAATTTGGTGGTGTTGCTCATTTTGAAATTCAAGGGCCTGTTTATTTTCGCACTGGCCTTTTATACACCCAGCGACCCATTACTTTTGAAATTCCAGCAACCAATGTCACTCAGCAATATTCACTCAATTCTGTAGATGTACCCTTAACTGCTCTTTATAAGTTTCAAGATTATGCAGGTGCATTTGCCGGCCTGGTTTTATCCATGAATTTAGACAGCACCTGTTCGCCAGGTTGCTCCGTCACAAATGTAAAGTCGCCGGTTACGCCATTTATATTTGGAGCTAATTTTAAATTTGCTCCCGAATTAGCAGCCACATTGTATTTTGAAACAGGTGGTAAGTTGGCTGATGGCATTGAAGACAATCGTGCCGTGGGTGCCAATTTAATGGTCACTTTTGACTAGGACAATCTGTGAAATTAGGCTCACTCAAATCAGATTCATTCGATGGTGATTTATGCATTGTTAGTCACGACTTAAAAAAAGTGGCTAATATAAAACACATTTGTCCAAATTTTCGATCTGCAATTGAACAGTGGGATGCCGTCAGCAGCAAACTAAACGCCATCAATACGCTTTTAAATTCTGGTCAAACCTTAACGGAACTTTTAAGTGCTGAAAAGATTTCTGATTATCATCCCGAAAAAATGTTATCGGCTTTACCAAGAACATGGTTGTTCGTTGATGGATCTGCATTTATTCATCATATTCGTTTGGTGCGCAAAGCCCGTAATGCTGAGCCCCCAGAAACACTAATGACTGTTCCTTTGGTTTATCAAGGTGAAGCTGGGCGTTTTTTATCGCCCACAGAAAATATTCCACAGCGTGATATTTCTGAAGGAACAGATTTTGAAGCTGAAGTTGGTGTTATCACTGATTTTGTGCCTATGGGCACCGAAGCGGAAGCGGCACTTCAACATATTCTATTTGTTGTTTTGATCAACGATGTGTCTTTGCGCGGTTTAATACCTGCAGAACTAGCTCAGGGGTTTGGATTTTTTCAAAGCAAGCCGGCCTCTGCATTATCGCCCTTGGCTTTAACTTTGGATGAATTAAAGGACTCTTGGCAGGCAGGGCGATTGCATTTACCTTTGCATGTGGAATTGAATAGCCAGACCTTTGGTCAAGCCAATGCTGGGGCCATGCATTTTCATTTTGGACAATTGATTGCTCACGCTGCAAAAACCCGTGATTTACCTGCGGGCACAATTATAGGTAGTGGAACGGTTTCTAATGAAGATCCAACAGTCGGGTCTAGTTGCTTGGCGGAAAAAAGAACTATAGAGCAAATTCAAAATGGTAAAATCGAAACACAATTTCTAAAACCTGGTGATCAAATTAAAATATTTATGAATAATTTAGATGGTCAAAATCTTTTTGGCGATATTCAGCAAAAGGTAGTTAGCAAATCTTCAAGCCCTAGACCTTAGATTCCTTTACTTGTTATTTTCAAAAAATGAAAATAATCAAGATGGTAAAAAATAAAATAAGTAAAATTAAGAATGAAATCATTTTATTTTTGATTTCAAAACCGATGACTGTGGTTTTTGTATTTATAGTAACCACATGGTTAGTCGCTGATTTGATTGTCTACGAATTTGAAAAACCTGCGCAAGGGGCCAATATCACCTCTTACCCAGATGCCTTATGGTGGGGCATAGTGACCATGTTAACGGTCGGCTATGGCGATCGTTACCCGATCACAACAGAAGGCCGTATAGGTGCTAGTTTTGTAATGTTTGCTGGGATTATTTGTACAGGCATATTTACAGCAAAAATATCATCATTGTTTTTTGAAAAAGCATTGCGCGATCGGAGGGGTAGTGTGGATACAGATTCCTTAAAAAGCCATTTTATTATTTGTGGTTGGAAAAATGAAATGCAAACTTTATTGAATCATATCATAGATAATAATTCTAATATAAAAGCCAAAGACATAATTGTGGTGGCCAATGTCACCGATGCCATGATTGGTGGCTTGTTGGAATTTCCTCATCTAAAATCCATCAGGTTTATACAAGGAGATTTTTTTGCTGCGGATGTTCTAAAAAGGGCAGCTCCAGAAAAAGCTATAAAAATTATGATTTTAGCTGATGCTACACCCAATGCTCTAGGTGTGATCCCAACTATGTCAGAAGCTGATTCTAGAACTGTAATGACAGCCATGACGTTAAATAACATTGCTAAGGGCGTCCCGGTTGTTGCTGAAGTTTTAGATTCAGACATGTCACAATATTTAAAGTTAGCCCATGTACAAGAAATCATTTATAGCCGTGAATATTCGCGCTTTCTTTTAGCAATGGCCTCTATGGGAACAGGTGTAGCCAATATATTTCATGATTTATTAAATCCCATGAATAAAAATGGCATCCAAACTTTAAATATACCAGACGTATTTTTTAATAAATCCTATGCGGATTTAAAAAAATACTATTTGGAAAATCATCCCAATATGATTTTAATTGGTATTTTAGAAAATTCCGGCAATAGCCATAAAGCCAAAGAACTGGCCTTAAAAAAGGCCCAAAAAACACCAAATATAAGTGAATTAGTGACCAATCTAACCAATGTTAAAAATATCAAATTCAATAATCCCATTTTTAATCCCAAAGATGATCACCTGATTTTAGAAACCACAATGGCCATTGTTATTGTGGTTCAGCCAGTGCAGCCTGGAGCAACCGCATGAAAGAAATTTTAAAAAATGTATCTTTACTGAAAAACTTAAAAGACCAAGACGATGCTTTGGATCAACTTGTTGCAATTATGGAAGTCAAAAAATACACTTCCGGAGTGTACTTAGCCACTCAAGGCCAAGAAGGGGACGAGTTTTTTATTTTAATTGAAGGACAAGTGTCCATTTTGAAAACAACCTTAGAAGGTGATTTGTATAAAGTGGCGGTTTTGTCTGCGCAAATGCATCCGGCCTTTGGCGAAGGTGGATTGATTTTTGGTGAAAAAAGATCTGCCACAATAATTACTGACCAAGATTGTACTTGTTTGGTTTTAAAACGACCCCAATTTCAAAATTTTTCTAAAAACTTTCCCCAGTATGCTTTGCCAATAGTGCAAGAAATTGCCCAGCAATTGATTTCGCGCCTAAATCAAACCAGTCAGGACCTATTGCTTTTGCATAAGGCCCTGATGAACGAGGTGCGTGGGTAATGACTATTGTGCGCTAAGGCCTGGGCAAGCCAAGCGATTCATGGCTTCGATCACGTGCTGAGCACTGGTTTTTAGGTCGCCATTGATGATATCGTATTTTGCACTATCTATGACTGATAAATCATTTTTTGTTACCGTTTTTTTGCTATAAGTTTCTTTACCCCGACAAAATCGCAAAGTTTTTTTCTGAGTTCCGCCAGTATCTAGTTGTGAGTCAATCAATTGACAAAACAATTGACTGGCTCCCAGATGTGAAATGGCTCTGGTGTAGCTGATCCAAGCGGATTCTAACTGTTGGCAAGCAATACGATGGTTATCAGTGCCAAGTGGAAATTTTGGTAAATCAAAAGCAGTTAAATTTCTACTTTGCTGCAAGGATTTGTAATAGTTGTCGCTAATGGCTTTGGTTACTACGACGCTGCTTTTAGATCTTTGTTGCATATACTCCATGTAACTTGAACTTTGCCAACCTTTATTCATAAGCAAGGCAAACTGGTCTTTGAACTCTTTCATTGAAGCAAGATGTTCTTGCAGTTTATGTTCTAACCAGGATTGAACCGGAGATCCCGATTGAATGACTAAATAAGATCTTCGACCTTTAAAAATATTTTGATGCAAAATTTTAATACGTTCAGCCAATTCAGATTTTTCTATAACTGAATTTGGTTCAGCTAAAGTTTGCATTAAATTTTTAAAGCGCTTTAGATTTTCTTGTTCTTCAATAATTTGTGCATTTTGTTTGTACCATTTATAGTAATCAGGATTTTGACTTAAAGTTTTATCCATGTTCAGTTTAATATTTTTTGATAATGTCTGGGCAAAGCCGTGTATTTTGGTCAAGGTATCTATCCAAATTAAAGTTTGATCTTTACAAGCTTCTATAGAGTTACCTTGAGCCAAAGAGTTTTCATTGGCCTTATGCAGCTTTTCAATAGAATCTAAATTGGACTTTTGTAATGCGGTCCATTCTATATCAGCCGGATTTAACTTTACTAGTTTCCCTAAATGATTCACTTGCTGAATAAGATCAGTGACAAAATTATTTTCGTAGTTATTGGCCATTTCTGTACCCAAATTGCATGTCAATTGGTCCGTGTTTTTGCCATCCACTAAATTTTTTATTTTTTGCAATTGTGAGTTAATACCAATCAAAGCTTGATTGCTTTTATCTAGATCAGCTTCAATAGTAGATTTATATGTTAACATCTGTTTTGTATTTGCTGTGCTTTCTGCAAATTGACTTTGATAAAGTTGAATATTTTTATCTAAATTTTTTGTAATTTCATCCACTTTTCCATATTGCAGTAGTTCTAGATATCTCACTTTTTGAGAAACTTTGATGTACTGACAGGTATTCTGTAAAACAGCTTGTCGATGAATTGGATTTTCCATATCTAAGGTTTTGGCACTAATCATTTCGCTAAGTGCTGAAATACCGCTGGTCAGTGCGACCCCGCCAATAACATAGGGAATTCCTGCAGACAGTGAGGGATTTAAAGTGATCAGTTTTAACAAAAAGGGTGATAAGCCATTTAAAACATTGTTAACGGTTAAAAGAGCTTGCCCTGTAGATAAAGATTTTTTTCCACAGTCCGAGTTTACAAATCCAGAGTTACCAATCACATTGGCAATGGATTCTGCTGCTGCCACGGCCGTTCGAGTTTCGTTATCAATACTTACTAAATCATCTTCAGTAACTGCAGGGCTACCTGCAGGACGCTTTAAAAACGTATATAAAGTACTTAATGAGCCTTTTAGTTTTTTATTATTTTCAACAACTGTAGCAATAGTGGATTCTTTGCTACAGTCTTTATCCGCCGACATTTCTGTGTTTAAAGAATCAATAGCTGCGATGAGGTCCGAATAAGTTTTGTTTTCAAAAAGGGGACAGCTGTATTCAGAATCCAAATTCACTGGGTAGACATTCGCTGTGGGCTGATTATAACTGTTCCAGAAGGTTTTAGGTCTATATACTTTTGAGGTCGAGTTGTTAGAATTATATTTGTTATTTGCTGTCTTTATAATTGAGGGCAATAAGTCATCAATTTCAGCACCAGTTAGAATAATATTATCGCTGGAAGAAGAATTATCCAGCAGAACAACCTTTTTAGAAGGTTTAGAGTCTGCTTGTGCCATTGAAAACGAGCTTAGTAATAAAAAGCTTGTAAAATAAACCACCAAAACCAGGCCAATTTGTTGTCTGCGATTTAAACTGTTCATATTTCCCCCCTGAACGATTTCACAGCAATATAGATGAGTTTATGTGCAAGGGATATTGTCAAAAAAATAGACAGTCCATAATTACAAAATTGTACGGATTGTATTAGAATCGATTTGGTAGAAGAGAGCTTATGCATAAAACAAAAATAGTGTATCATTTTGCACCATCTTTAATTTTTGTTTATAAGCGTAAGATCGGTTCTAAAATAATAGTGACTTTTTTTGTAAAAGTGTACTTTTCCTAGACGCTGATTTTTTTTAAAAACGACTTTTAATGCAATTAGAATAGGCATGAAACTGGCAAATAAAGATATAGAACTATAAAAATTATTGGAG
This sequence comes from Pseudobdellovibrionaceae bacterium, assembly GCA_049315665.1. Taxonomy (GTDB): domain Bacteria; phylum Bdellovibrionota; class Bdellovibrionia; order Bdellovibrionales; family Bdellovibrionaceae; genus JBMOJS01. The sequence goes on from JBMOJS010000021.1 coordinate 7,280, forward strand.
GAAAAATATGAAAACGTCCTTATTACTAACTGCAGCTTTGGTGTTGGGTTCGCAAATGTTATGGGCCGCCCCCAAACCAGGGGAAAGAACTGTTTCAGTTGAACTTAATAAAAGAATTGAGGCCGATCGCACTACTTTGAAAGAATATTTAAAGAATGCGACCACAGGGAAACCAACAAATGAGCAAGCATCTATGAAAGTTGACAGTTTAATGAAAGAAATGAAGATCAGTGACTTGACAATATCTAATAAACTTAAAATTCTTTTTTCAGATAAGCTAGAAGCAAAGCTTTTAACTATTGTGGCCGCCAAAAGAGTGGCTTCCACTTTAACCGATAAATCTGAAGCACAGTCTTTAGATAATGCATCACAAGCTGTTTTGAAACTTTTAGCAATTGAAGGCAACTTAGCATTTGGACCGAAATCTGAAAATACCGATGCTGCGGCAAAATTATCAGAAATGTCGCCAAATATTCTGACAAATTTTAAACAAGCTGAAAGAAATACTTATACAGAAATTATCAATAAATATTTAGAAATCAGCGAATCCATTGGCGCAAAATACAAAGGAAAAGATATTGCCTCGGCGGGGGATGCCCTGATCAAGGCGGTTATGGAAGTGAAAAATGTGGACGAAGCAACAGCTAAGGATTTAATCAAAAAACTTAAAGATTGTGTATAATTTTACCCCTCGACTTTAGCAACTTTTGTAAGTAAGTTCTTTGTATCAAATAAAGACAGCGTATGGTGGATATTTTGAACTTACTTATGAATTCTATCTTTGATTTTTTAATATCTTTGGATATCCAGGTTTTATTTCTTATTAATGGCCAATGGATTAATCCAACACTGGATCAGTTTTTTCCGGCCATAACAGATCTACACAAGACTTTGGCTTTCAAAATTATTGTTCCTATTTTATTTCTTACCTTAAGTTTAAAAAAATATGGCAAAAAGGGCTTTGCTGTTTTTCTGGGAATTTTACTTAGCCTAAGTCTTAGTGATTTTTTAGGCACCCAGCTTTTCAAAAAAAACTTTCAACGCCCTAGACCCAATGTCACTTTAGGATCTGCAGTTATTACCAGATCACCCGGTGCTGGCTACAGTTTTATTTCAAACCATGCCGCAAATATGTTTTGTTTTGCCACAGCTTGTTTGTTGTTTTTAGGCCAACGCTTTATTTTTATGTATTTCTTGGCATTTGTGGTGGCTTATAGCCGCATTTACAATGGGGTCCATTATCCCAGTGATGTTATAGCCGGAGCCCTTTGGGGCAGCCTTGTGGCTTATGTGGTTTTTAAAATTTTTCACAAGATATTTTTATTTCAAAGGAATGCATTACAATGAAAGTACTTGTCACCGGCGCCAATGGTTTTTTAGGCAGCGCTTTAACAAAAAAACTTTGTTCCAATAAAGATCTAGAAGTCCATTGCTTGCTAAGAAGCAATAGCGATACAAGTGAAATTCAAAATCTGAATTACAAAACTATTTTAGGTGATGTGACAGATTTATCTTCTTTAATGGCAGCATTGAGTGGGATAGATACGGTTTTTCATTTAGCTGGTGTAGTAGCCTACCGCAAAGCCGATCTTCCCTTGATGGAGAAGGTCAATGTTGGTGGTACGCAAAATATAGTGATGGCCGCTTTAGAAAAAAAGGCGCGGCGCTTTGTGCATATTTCTTCTGTCACGGCCGTTGGCGCTGGATTTAGTCCCCAACAGATCTTAAATGAAAATTCTGATTTTAATGTGGGCCATTTGCATTTGGGATATTTTGACACAAAACACGCTGCTGAAAATTTTGTTAAAAAAGCCTGCTTTGAAAATGATTTGAATGCGGTGATAGTTAACCCCAGCACGATCTATGGATTTGCCGATGCCAAAAAAGGCAGTCGTAAAATGCAGTTGAAAGTGGCCCGTGGTCAATTTAAATATTACACATCCGGCGGGGTTAGTGTTGTGGATGTGGATGATGTTGTAGATGGAATTTTATCTGCATGGACTAAAGGTCGCCAAGGGGAGCGCTATATTTTAAGTGGCGATAATTTGTATATTAAAGATTTATTTGCTTTGATTGCTAAACACTCCGGTGTCCCTGCACCCGATCGTTTACTGCCAGGCTGGTTTTTACATGGTGCAGGGTTTGTTGGCGATGTTTTAGAAAAGGTAGGTTTGTCTTCACCGATTTCTAGTGAAAATGCATGGACATCCACTTTATTTCACTGGTTTGATCATGCAAAGGCGACCAGAGAATTAAATTTTCAGCCTCGTCCCGCCAGTGAGGCCATCGCCAAAAGTGTGCAATGGATCAAGCAGAATGGTCTTCTTGGGTATTAACTTTGATTATTAAAAATACATTTAAAACATTTTTATATTTTTTCTTATTTCTAGCAGCAAGTTTAATTTTGCTAGCTGCTTGGATTTGGCTGCAAATCCCCAGTGAAAAACAAATCAAGGGTTGCATTACTACCACTATGTATGAAGTGCGCCTGTGCCCGGGAAGTGCCAACTATGTCAGTCTTAAAAAAATATCTCAGCATTTACGTCGTGCGGTGATTTTGACTGAAGATGGATCTTTTTTTCAACACAAGGGCTTTGATTGGGAGGCCATAGAAACCAACGCCAAGCTAAATTTAGAAAAAGGCAAGTACCTTAAGGGCGGATCAACCATCACCCAACAATTGGCCAAAAATATGTTTTTGAATAAAAATAAAACTTTATGGCGAAAAGCCATCGAAGCTTTGATCGTTCTTAAAATTGAAAAGGTTTTAAGTAAGAATGAAATTCTAGAACGCTATTTGAATGTTGTCGAGTTTGGTAAAAATATCTATGGGGTCAAGCAAGCAGCGAAATATTATTTTGGCAAATCAGCTGGGGATTTAAACGTCTTAGAGTCAGCTTTTTTAGCGATGGTCTTGCCAAGTCCTATTAAATATTCTCGATCTTTTTTCAGTAAGGACTTAACTCCTTTTGCTAAACGACGCATCACTCGTGTGGTTTCTGATTTGTATAGAACCGGACGAATCAATGAGTCTGAATACAACACGGCCTTATTGGATCTAGATTACTTTTTATCCGATCGCAAGCGACCCCTACCCGAATTGGGTTTAACTGCTGATGAGCAAAAGACCAGTGAAGAAGCTTTGAGCCTGGAAGATTTAGAAGCTGCTGAAGGTAAAGAAGAAGAGTTATGAGCGTCTTGATCGCAATGGCACTAAACATTCAATTGCAAAAAATGTTCAAAAATATCGAGATAGTGAACACAGCTTATTCTGAATCGACCTACAGACTAGAAAATCTCAATAGGTATTCTTTCAGGTTTGCAATGGGAATTTGGGCCGGATACCCGCTATCGCCTTCTTGAAAGCAAACCACCAAAGGGGGTGGATTGTCTTTGAAAACCTTTTTTACTTCATTATTTTTTTCCATCGATTTTGCATTTTGAGGACTCACTTTGACTTCTAAAAATAAAAATTTATTAATATTGAATCGTATTAAAAAATCGACCTCTTCGCCGTCTTTTGATCGCCAATGATAAATATCCAGTCCCAGCTGGTAGTTCTGATTCATTTTAAAAATTTCAGAAAAAACTAGATTTTCGAATAAATGTCCCTGTTGGGGCGACGTCAAAATAGTTTCTGCAGACGTCCATCCTTGTAAGCGACAAGCCAAACCTGTGTCTATAAAATAAACCTTAGGAGATTTAATAAGTCTTGATGACAAGTTAGAAAAGTAGGGTGGCACCAAACTGATGATGTGCATTCTTTCTAAAATAGAAATCCAGTCTTTTACAGTTTTAGCATCAACACCAGCATCCTTGCCTAAAGATGAAAGATCTAAGACTTCTCCGACTCGCCCTGCCAATAATTTAGTAAACTTTAAAAATTCTCGACTTTTTTGCACCCCTGCAGCTAGCACAATATCTTTTTCAATATAGGAATTAATATAGTCATCCAAGAATTTTTTAGAATCTAAGGCTTCTGTAGCATGTAACTCTGGCCAACCCCCAAGATATAAAATATCCTGAATGCTGATTTTCCGCGCTTGTAAAATCTCACTAACACTTAAAGTATTTAAATCAAAAAAGCTGGCTCTGCCAGCTAAGCTTTCTTTTACATTTTTATCCATTAAAATTTGATTGGAACCCGTTAAGCGCAAAACAGTGTGTGGCTTCCAGGTTTCATCTCGCTTTAATAGATCCACTCTTCGTTTCAAAGATGGAAATAATTGCGGCGCGTACTGGGCCTCATCGATAAATAGCTTACTATGTTTAAAACTTCTTAAAAAAAGTTCTGGGTCATTTTGTGCTAGCTCACGCCAGTGGGGATCATCTAAAGAAATTTCCTTAAACTCTGGATCTAGCTTCAAAACCAAGCTGGTTTTACCACACTGCCGTGGACCCCTAAAAACTTGAATAGCATCACTACTTGACTGTATTTTTTCTAAAATATCCCTTTTAATCCACATATTTGGCCATTATGGAGTGGGAGTCCGTTTTGGTCAAGACCAGATTTTAGGCCTATTTCAACAACTTGGCTTGAATACGACGAATGGCAAATCTTGCCAAAAACACAGCTGACACGACCAAATAGACCAAAGACAGGGCTGAATACCAGTGCAATTTTAGAAATAAAATATCTCGAGTCAATTGCACAGCATGGGTCAATGGTAATAAATAAGTAAAAATTCGAATAAAAAATGGCAATTGCTCTAGCGGAAAATAAGTCCCACTGAACAGGGACATGGGAACAATGATCCCAGACACAGAAAAAATAAATGAATCATAGTTCTTTGCATAAGAAGTCATGATCATACCGAAGCAAGAAAAAAACCAAGATACTAAAAATAGCACCGGCAAAGTTAATAGAATTTTCCAAGAATCAATAAGACCAAAAAAGAAAGAAATAATCAATACACCTACTACACCCAGAGAGCCTTTGCTGGCCCCCCAAAATAACTCTCCTACAACAATTTCTTCAGGTCCTAAGGGAGTCAACATCATGGTGGCATAGGTTTTTTGGTAGGTCAGTTTGGTGTAATTTCCATAAGTGGCTTCAAAAAAAGCCACCATCATAGCTGTGGTACACAGTAAGGCTGGGAAAAAAAATTCCAGATAGGACAAGCCCTGAATATTGCTAACAAAGGCCCCTAGACCAAAGCCAATGGCGCCCAAATAAACCAAGGGTTCAAGCACAGTCCAAAACAAAGACACCAACCATGTCTTTTTGAAATACAAAAAATTACGCTGCCAAACCCTTAGGGCGTCTTTATAATTATTCATATTTCATCCCGCAGCTTGTGACCTGATAAAGACAAAAACACATCATTCAATGTTGATTTTCGAATTGATATCTTTTGCGCGGGAATAAGATTCACTACGTGGCGTGAATCTTGATCGGCTTGCACTAATACCGACACGGTATTTTGAATCACCTGGTAACGGTATTTATTTTCTTTCAAGCGGCCTAAGTAGTAATTCAAATCAGCCGGACTGGTTTCAAACTCCACCACTTCTTTACCAATGTATTCTGTAATTAAACTTTGCGGAGTCCCTATGGCTAAAATCTTACCGCCATCAATGATTGCTACACGATCACAAATGGCTTCGGCTTCTTCCATATAATGGGTTGTCAAAACTATAGTGGACTTGTCTTGTTTCAATTTATTAAAAAAATCCCAAGTCCATAAACGCGCTTGGGGATCTAGGCCTGTTGTTGGTTCATCTAAAAAAATAAGTTCAGGTTTGTTGACCAAACCGCGAGCAATGGCCAAGCGTCTTTTCATTCCACCACTTAAACTTTCAACCGAATGATCTTGGTATTCTTCCAATTTCATCATTTTTAAAAGCTCGATGGCGTGAATTTGTGCTTCAGATTTATCAATATTGAAATAGCTGGAATAAATTAAAAGATTTTCTAATACGCTAAAGTCTAAATCCAAACCATCATCTTGTGGAACAACCCCGATTCTGGATTTGATCTCTTTATAATTTTGTTTAGCGTTCAATCCTAGAATATACAATTCACCGCTGGTGACTAAAGCACTGCAATACATCATCTTCATTGTTGAAGATTTGCCGGCCCCATTGGGGCCCAGCAGGCCAAAACACTCCCCTTTTTGAATGGATAAATTGATCTGATCAACAGCCAATTTATTTTCATACTTTTTAGTTAAGTTTTTGGCCTCAATAACAATGCTCATGCAATCCTATTCTTTAGAACCTTTGCCTCTTTTGTGAGGGTCTAATTCACGGCAACGCAAGCGAATAAATTTTGGAGTCACTTCAATCAATTCAGAATCTTTGATCCATTCCATGGCTTTTTCTAAAGTCATCGGTCGAACTGGAACCAAGCGAATCGCTTCATCTGTTCCAGAGGCACGAACGTTGGTTAATTTTTTCTCGCGGCAAATATTCACTTCTAAATCATTCTCTTTGGCATGTTCACCAACAATCATACCTTCAAAAACTTCAGTCTGGTGAGTCACAAACATGATCCCACGTTCTTGCAAATTCCAAATTGCATAAGCTGTAGCCATCCCTTTGCGGTCAGATAGCATGGCCCCAGTATTACGATGTGAAATTTCGCCTTTAAAGTCATCCCATCCATCAAATTGAGTGTTCAGTAAACCCGTACCACGAGTGTCTGTTAAAAACTCGGATCGGTAACCGATCAAACCCCTGGATGGAATTCTAAATTCTAAACGTGTACGTCCAGAACCTTTTTGCACCATATTGGACATAATACCTTTACGCTGTCCTAGTTTTTCAGTCACAGCCCCAACAAATTGATCTTCAATATCGATAACGGCAATTTCCATTGGCTCTTTGCGCACGCCATTTTCAGTTTTAAAAATAACCTGAGGTTTAGAAACTAATAATTCAAAACCTTCACGGCGCATCTGTTCGATCAAGACTCCCAATTGCAATTCACCGCGACCAATGACTTTAAAAGAATCTGTGCTTTCGGTTTTTTCTACTCGGATCGCGACGTTAAATAACAGCTCTTTTTCTAAGCGCTCTAAAATTTTTCTAGAGGTAACACTTTTTCCATCTTGGCCAGCAAAGGGGCCATTATTGACAGAAAAAATCATTCCGACGGTAGGCTCTTCCACTCGAATACGAGGCAAAGGTCTAGGATCTGTCGCGGAAGTTATGGTGTCCCCGATAGAAAAATCTTCCATACCAGCAATAATTGCAATATCGCCCGCACCGATTTCTTGCACCGGCACTTGCGAATTTACTTTGTAACTGAACAAAGCACTGACTTTTACTTTTTTCTGTTTATCGCCCTCTTGCATACACAAAACATCATCGCCCACTTTGATGGATCCAGAACGAACCCGACCAATGGCCAAACGACCCACGTAATCATTGTAAGAAATATTAGACACCATGACTTGCAAAGGGCCACCGTCCACGACTTTTGGCGGGGGAATCAAGCGAATGATTTTTTCGTACATCACTTCTAGGGAGTTGGTGCGCACATTGGGGTCCAAAGTCGCCATACCTTCACGGGCAATGGCATAGATGGTTTCGAAATCACACTGTTCTTCAGTGGCATCCAAATCAATAAATAGATCAAAGATCTCATTATGCACTTCTTGTACCCGAGCATCTGATCGATCAATTTTGTTTACACAAACAATGATTTTAATATTTTGCTCTAAAGCTTTTTTCAACACAAAGCGAGTTTGCGGAAGCGGACCTTCGGAAGCATCGCAAAGCAAGATAGCGCCATCGACCATATTTAAAATACGTTCAACCTCGCCACCAAAGTCGCTGTGCCCGGGGGTATCAACGATATTGATTTTGAAATCTTTGTACATGAAAGACGCATTTTTTGCGGCAATGGTGATTCCACGTTCTTTTTCAAGATCCATAGAATCCATTAAGCGTTCTTCAACATGTTCGTTGTCACGAAATGTTCCAGCTTGTTTGATCAGATGATCCACCAAGGTTGTCTTGCCATGATCGACGTGCGCGATAATAGCAATATTTCTAATTTTTGTTGAATCCATCATTTCAAAACTCCGTCGTCGTTTATCCGTGTCCACCCATTAAAAACCCTTCACGACTTGTATCAAGTTGAACGGAGTTTTTAATATTCTGGAAAAAATTTAATGCCCTGTCAAAAATAGTTTCTGATTCTGTCATTTGAAAAATTTCTTTACGAAATGCCGCAGCCCCTGGATAGCCTGCTGAAAACCAAGAGGCGAATTTTTTAAGCTGTAAACTTAAAATTTGTTCAGAGTAGGTTTCTTGCATTTCTAACTTCAATTTTTTATATATCTCGTCCAAATTAAAATCTGCTTGTGCAGCAACTTCTTGCTTCTGCCACAATCGATAAGCCTGCTGGAATATTAAAGGATTTTTTAAACAACCACGACCAATCAGCACACCATCGCAACCAGATTCTGTTAATTTTTGCATAGCGTGTTCTGCAGAATGAATATCTCCATTCCCCAAGATTGGCAATCGCGAACGACTTTTCACTTCTGCAATATAATCCCAATCTGACAATCCAGCATATCCCTGGGCCCGGGTGCGCCCATGAATAGCCACCCAAGTGATGCCTTCATTGAAAGCAATATTACAGACTTCGGTCGCGTTGCGGGTGTTCTGATCCCAGCCCGTGCGGATTTTTATAGTCAATGGAATATCAATGGCGGCCTTAACTGTAGATAGCACTTTTTGCAGCTGAACCAGATCTTTCAGAATGGCGGAGCCACCACCCTTTTTAACCACCTTGGGAACGGGGCAACCAAAATTCAAGTCGACAAAGTCACAGCCTTGCTCTTGGGCAAAGCGCGCAGCCCTTGCTAAAATTTGTGGGTCTTCACCAAAAAGTTGGATGCCGATGGGCCTTTGTGAATCATCAAACTTCATCAGCTGAATGGTGCGCTCACTTTTATATTCTATACCTGTGGCGCTAATAAGCTCGGTGACCACCACACTGGCGTCGAGCTTTTTCATAAAACTACGGAAGGCAAAGTCAGTGATGCCAGCCATAGGGGCCAGCACAAAAGGGTTTTGCCTTATTGCGTCAACAGGATTCATAAGCTTTCGAGTGTAGCAAAAATAAACTCTAAAGCCAAGTGATACGCTGGTCGATTTGCCGTGGAGCCTTTGGCGGCTGATGATCGGGGTAACCCATCACGATGGCACATAAAAGCTCCAGCTGCCCATTTTGATATTCTGGCAGTTGATCAACTTTTAAAAATTGATCCACTTCTTTTTTGATTTCTAAGGGGGCGCCCATGGTGCAACAGCCTAAGCCCTCGACAACACAGGATAAATTTATATTCTCGACGGCCATATAAACACTGCCAATGCTGGTGTGATAGCGCTCATCATCGGAATTGTAAGAATAAGCAAACACCACAATGGGGGCGTCGCCCAAAGTGTAAAAAAATCTTTCGGTGAAATCATACAAAGATGGTTTTAACTTTTTTTGTAAAATATCTTTGATCCCTAACCAGGATTTTTGTGAGTACTTTAGATATTCATCTTTTTTAGCCCCTTCAATAACAAAGAAGCGCCAGTTTTGACGATTCTTACCTGAAGGAGCCTGTAAGCCAGCTGCCAAGATTCTTTCTATAACCTCTCGGGGGGGCGCTTCGGGACGAAACTTACGGATCGACCGACGCTGTTCTAAAAGTTTATAGAAGTCCTCTTTAATCATGCAAACTTTTGATCTTTTTGTGTGATAAAAGCGCTGTGCAAGCGTTTGATGGCTTCTGGACCTTTATCGTCGTTGGTCAAAAAACAAAAATTATGTTTGCTGGCGCCTAAACAAATCATACGTACATTGATATCAGCCACCGCTGCAAAAATAGTTTTGGCCAAACCAGGGGTGTGATTGATGTTGTTGCCAATCAAAGACACCAAAGACAAACGATCTTCAACGTGAACTTCGGCAATCTGTTCTAGGTCAGAAATCAGTTTTTTATTTAACAAAGTTGAATCATCCAAGGTCACTGATACTGAAATCTCGCTGGTGGTGATGGCATCTACGCTGACTTTGTGATCATTAAAGATTTTAAAAATTTGAAACAAAAAGCCGTGAGCATGCAACATTTCTGGAGTGGTCAAAGTCACCAAAATTTGATTTTTTCGTAAAGCCATGGCTCGAACCAAAGGATAATGATCGACTTCTTTAGAAATCCATGTGCCGCGGGATTGAGGATCAAAACTAGAACCGACAAAGACAGGAATATTTTTACGCACAGCTGGCAAAAGCGTGGCTGGATGTAAAACTTTGGCTCCAAAGGTGGCCAACTCTGAAGCTTCGCGGAATGAAATTTTATCGATGGACTGGGCTTCGGAACATAAGCGAGGGTCGGTGGTGGCAATCCCAGGAACGTCGGTCCAAATTTCTAAAATATCGGCGTTCACGCCTTCGGCTAAAAGAGCTGCAGAGTAATCGCTGCCCCCACGACCCAAAGTTGTGATTTGTCCATCATCGGTGGACCCAATATAACCTTGGGTGACGTAAACTTTGTTGTCAGCACCCAATTGCGGCAGCTGTTGCAAGCAGGCTTGACGAATTTTTTCGGTATTGGGCTTGGCTTTGCCAAATTGATCATCGGTTTTCATGACTTTAAGTACATCAAACCAAGTGGACTTTTCTGCTTTATTATTTTTGGTTAGCACAGTTTGCAGGGCTTCGGTGAATAAGACTGAAGACATTCTTTCGCCCAAACTCACCACGGTGTCTAAGGCTTTTATAGAGCAATCTTTTAGAAAATAAATACCACGAGCCAAGGATTCCATTTCTTGAAACAGCACTTGTAATTTTTGAAAGGACTCATCAGCAATATTCAATTCTTGGGCAATCTTTATATGTTTATCTTTGATCTTATTTAAAACCAACTCAATTTCTGGCCAGTCATTTTTTTGTGACTTCTGGCCCAGTTCAATCAGTAAGTTTGTGGTGCCTGAAGTTGCCGAAACCACAACCATCTGAGAACCCTTTTGCACCACAACTTCTGCACTGCGAAGCATGCAGGTGACGTCGCCCATAGATGTTCCACCAAATTTTGAAACTGTAATTTTTTTTGCCATATTCGGAATCCTTTTCTGAATCCGTTTTTGCAATCAGAGGTCTATGAAGTCAATGAAGATTTACGGGATGTGTTTATTTGGCTCATTGTGGGGACAAGTGCAAAATTTTAAGGTAAAATGCAGCAAATAACTTTCAGCTGGGTTTAATTTATGGCAGCCTTGATAGTGATGAGCAAAAAACAAAAGCTGATTTTAAGTGGATTTTTTATTTTAAGTTTGGTGGCCTTGGTGGTCGCTTCAGTTCCAAAGTGGCGCATGTCTGTTTATAACAGACTGCAGTCAGGGGAGCGGCGCGTGCTGCTGGCGAAAATTCAAACCCCGGCTATGGATCTTAGTGCATCTTCGAAAAATGATGAGTTGCAATCCAGCAATAACAAAATGGGAAGCATAATAAACAGCCGTATGACCAATAAAAGCAAAGCCAATGGACCGCACGCAAAATGGCTCTATTTAAAAGTGAAACAGGGATCACAGATTTTTTTAGAGTTGTACGCATTGGGGGATGCTGCTGGGGAAAGCAGTCCACGATTTATCACTAAAATAGCCTTGCTGGGCAGTGAGGACGCTTATTTTAATTTTAAATTTGGCGCCTCCAATTTAGCTTTGCTGGATGTCAACAAAGATGGAGTGCTGGATATTGTTGCCCCTACCTACGATCATGAACAAAAAACTTTTTTGAATGCTTTAAGCTTTAATTCTGAACTGAACAGTTTTGTGCCCTTAAGCCCGCCAGATGAAGAGACTTTGGGGAGTGGGCTAAATCATTAGCCTGCTTTTATGAACCCACTTTCTATAGCCGCCAAGTGATTATGGGCCTGGCAATAAATTCTTAAATTTTCTTTGTTGTTGGAGCCATCACAAGCTAGGGGTTGAACGTGATCTACTTGTAAAAATTTGGTCGCTTCACATCTTTTTTGGCTGTCTTGGCATATATACTGACATTGAAAATCAGCAGTTTGAAAAACTTCAGCTTTTAACGACTGGCTGATATAAGGTCGTTGTTTTTCTCTAAATGCTTTTTCTTGTGTCTCAACTTCCATGGCTTCGGCCAAAGTTTCTGTTTTTTTGACCTCCTCAACTTTTATAAGAACTGCCGCCGGAATGGCTAACGTTTCCCCACAACTTTTGATTTCAGGGCCATATATTAGCTATCCAT
>JBMOJS010000246.1:0-4383 GCA_049315665.1 Pseudobdellovibrionaceae bacterium
GTGAGCATCATGAATAACGATGGTGGTGGCTCTTTTTCTTTTCATCAGCAGATTCTATTTATAATCCCAGCAAAAAGAAAATAAAAAAGCGGATCTAAAAAGATCCGCCCCAAATATAAATATTTTATTAAAATTAAGGACCAATTCAAACTTGCATGGTCCTAGGGGCGCAACCAACGCCCCGAAACAGGACTGGGACCATTTACCAGTTCAAGCTGTTAGAGTCGTAACCAAAGCTAGCTAAAGCTTTTTTGTACATGCCCTTCATAAACTTTTGTGCTTGGTAAGGATTCAAGCCCAAAGCAGAAGCAGATCTATTGGTCAAATCTTGCATTCCAGACTTGTCACCCTCTTGCAAACTTTTTACCGCAGCCAAAGCATCGGCAAAGTTAGTTCCAAAAGTTCCTTTGAAGGCTGCATCCATATCTTTAGGAGTGGTGTAGCCACGCTCAGCCGCAGCCACCGCCCAAGAATTCAAAGCCGAAGCCACAGCCACCGCTTTGTCTTTTTTGAAACCATAATCTTTCACTAACTTAGCAGAAGCTTTGCTGATCAAAGCTTTATTGGTTTCAGAACTTAAAGCAGCAAAGTTGGTGTCTGATGCTTCAGAAGCTGTTTTATCATTGATGGCTTGTCCATAGTTACCTGCAAAAGTATTGGCAGAGTATAAAACTCCGTTTTTACCCAACCAGTAAGTGCCACCAGTGATATTTTCCCAGTACAAACCCGTAGTGCCTACACCAATTGTGTTTCCACCAATATATCCTGCAAAATCATTAGGATTGGCATAATATTGAAAAGTTCCCAAATCATCATAAACAGCCGCATTTCCAACACCGTCAAATTTGACGTACCATAAATCATCGGAGCCATATCCATACTTGTTGTAGGTAGGATCTTCAGACACTGTGATTCTTTGCCCCGTCGTGCGCGAAAATGTACAACCCGGAGTCGCCTCGCTTGTTGAACAGATATCGCCGTAAACAGTTTCATAGGGGTAATACAGCACAGAACCGCTTCCGCCGCCCCCGCCACCACCGCATGAAATCAACAAACCCAAGCTGGCCACTGATGCCACAGCTTTAAAAGCTTGAGCAAATTTTGTATTTATATTTCTACCACCCATTTTGTACTCCCCGTGTTATTTAAATTTATTCAAATAGCCTTGCCACAATTGACACCAATTTGAACTCATTACCCATCTTTGCAAAATTGATGCACAAGATTTTTTGACACCAAACCCGCAAATCCCCTAGGAATAAGGCTTTGCGGGTTACCAATCCAATTTTATGGGGCATTTTTGGGGCCATATCGCCCCTTTTTTATTAACAAGCAGATGCAAGTTTTCCGAAAGGCGCAGTTAGTATTTTAGATTCACTCGCAAGATCTTATCCCGGCAAAAATAATCCAAACTGGTTTTACCTTGCAAGGGCTCATAGGCAGGGGTTTCCAGGGGGCGACATCCTTTGACAGATTGAAATCTTAATGCTGCCGGAGCCACTAACTCCAACACTCGACCGTCTTTCCCATACACAGGCACTGTGATGCGCACTCCACGATTCAACCTAGATCCTTCAGTGGTAAACAGGGCCGGTAATTTTTGCTCACTCTGTGAGTCCTCAACCACCATGGGGTACTGCAGATTGGTGAATGCATAGTCAGCATAAAAAGTGTAGCGCTCTAAACTGCGCAAAGCCACACTGCCATTTTCTAAATCATGATATTGAATTTCACTGTTGGTCATGGCAAAAGCGCCTTTTCGGTGGGTTCCCCAAAAAGCAGCCCTGACCCACAGTGTAGAATCAAATTGCACCAAAGAAGCCCGCAAAGGCTGATCCAGCCATTGGCCCGAGTGAGTTCTAATACTCAGTCTTTGTTGGCGGGAAAGACCTTCGCCAAACCAAAAAGTCCCAGCATAAATATTATTGCTTCTATCCAAATTATATACAGGATCGTATTTAGTATCTAATAAATTACGATAGTCGCCTTTTTGGGCTGAGGCCGCCATTTCTTTAAAGTCTTTGATTTGTCCATCAATAACTTTCGCGGTGGCGAACTGCGAAAGGTAAGAGGGTTTATTTTCACTGCCTAAATTTTTGGCTAATAAAACAGTCAGCTGCCCTTGTGCGACCTCTTCTTGGCGAGGCTCTAAAATATCAACAATTTTATAACCTTGATATTCACTTAAAGCCGACAAGGTTTTTTCATCTTTGAAATAATAAAAACGGATTTCATTTTTTTCGATATTTTTGGGGTTGGACCAACGATCCTGCAGATTGCGTTTTCTATCCGGATCTTTACCCGGCCCCACCCAAGATGGCCATTTGCGGCCATTGAATTTGTGCCAATACACCCGGTAGGGAATTTGGGCCTTAACGCTGTCATAAGTCCAAGACTTTAATAATTTCATCTGCTGATCATAGATAATAAAATGCATGGGTGATGAAGCTGAATCTTCATCGCCGTCTTGCAAATAAGCCAAAACCAATTCGGATTTTCCATCATTGTCTAAGTCTATCCGTGCGCTCAGCTGGACTCCCCGACTGCTTTTTTTATCCGCATCACTGGTCGGCAAAGTCACCATAGGCGTGGCCTTATAACTGTTTTGAACAAATTGAACCCAAGATATTTTTTGCTGAGAGCCCACATCGGCAATGGCTATGAAGTCTCTTTTAGAAGACGAATCCAAATTATCATTCACCGGTATAAATTCAAAGCGAGTGTTGGGTAAACCGATGATGGGTATTTGTGAAATATTCAATTTTTTTGATTCGGGGTCCACAGGTAAGGTGACATCCAAATCAACAATAAACTTTTGCACACTGGATTTTACAATATCCTTGACCGTGAATTGCAAATCCAATTCACTGGCCATTCTGGGTAAAGTACCAAGTTCAACAATGTATTTTCTTATTTCGTTTTTTGACCATACTTGTTTGTAAGGTGCCGCGGGCTGTAGCGATAAAACTTTGGGCCGCACATCCACAGATTTTAAATGCTCGATGCTGGTGGTTATGTTTAAATCCGAAGTCTGCGCATCAGCCCAGCGATTGATCAAATCCACCGGCGCATAAATTTTATTTTCCTCGCCGTCCCAAGAAATATTTATTTTTTCTTTAGATACAGGCATGATCACTGGTTGTGGCAAAGCCTGCAAAGATTTCTGCACATCCAATTGGCCAGAAAAAACAAATTTTGTATATGGCTCAGAAGTTTCCCGCAATGACACCCCAACAACATGCGGAGCCCCAGCCAATAAAGGCAAATGCCCCAAAATCGGCCTTGCCCCCACCAACAGTCGCGGCAAGACTTCGGAAGCAGGCACTCCGCGAGCCAACATCTCTGCCGCGGCAGCTGATACAAAAGGTGCCGCTTGGGAAGTTCCAGATAAAAAATCATAACCTAAAGTCGAACGAAAACGCACCGGTCTTTTAGAAAGCGGATAGGTGCTTAAAATGTTAACCCCAGGCGCCACAAGATCCACACCACTACCGTAGTTTGAAAAATAAGCCATTGAGCCGTCGGGGGAGCCAGCTCCAACGCAAATGACCCCGGGATAAGCGCAGGGTCTAAGCAAAGCCCGAGTGGAATCGTTGCCTGCAGCGGCTATGATCAACACCCCATTTTTTTGTGCGTTTTCAATCGCGGCACGCATAAATTCTGAATCATTGGCTTGCGGCCAACCCATAGAAAAGTGAATGATTTGTGCGCCGGACGCAACAGCATAATTCACACCACGAGCCACCATATCGCCCAAAGATTTATTTAAACTTATTTTGTTTGTTTCGTCTGCCGTGAAATCAAAGCTCAAAGGTTTCAAAGGCTCTTGCGGTTGATTGCCCAAAACCTGCACTGGTAAAATCTCTACCACAGCTGCAGCGCCACGCACGCCTTGACCATTGACTGCAGCAGCGATGATTCCCGCCACATGACTGCCATGGCCCATTTCGTCGCTAAAATCAGGGCGTCCCATGATGTTGGCGGCATTCACGCCACCCAACAAACTCCACCCGGTGCAGTCCAAGGGATAGCCATTGCGATCTTGATCGACCAAAGGATTTTTTAAATCCATCCAAATCGCTTCACACTGTTTGCGGTCTTTGGACTTTAAACAGTCTTCAAATTGAGCCAAAGCTTTGCATTCGGATTCTTTACGCACAAGAATGGGCTGCAAATCAGGATGAGCTTTATCAATGCCGGTATCTAAAACAGCCACAATGATTTTTTTTTGTGCGGCGAAAGTAGCAATGGGTGTGGGCCAATGAATATCTTGCCCCGCACGTGCCGGGATTTTATAAGTGATCATTGGATCTAAATCAATATTTTGACTTTGCCCGCGGTTGTGCAAACCCCATTGATAGACTTCGTAGTCTTCTTGCGCTT
>JBMOJS010000022.1:0-19377 GCA_049315665.1 Pseudobdellovibrionaceae bacterium
TGTGGTCAACCCGAGGTTCACTGCATTACTTACAGTCAATACGTGAATTGGCTGGAGTCTTTGCCTCTACAAACATACAATAATTACCGCGCAGGGCGCTTTCCATTATTTCGACCGACACAAAAATTATCTTTTTTAGAAAAGCCCATGGACCTACAGGCCAAATTGAAATGGAATAATTTTAATTCTATTAACAAAGGTGAATTTTCAGCCTCTGTGACAGGTTTATCTTTGCAAGCTATGAAATTAAATACACGAATTATTGCTAAAAACATCAGTCAAAGTCAGTTGCCAAGTATGGTTTTAAATAATTCTTCTTCTAGTAAGAACGCCATGTTGTCCTACAGTCAGTTGAAGGCTTTAGCCAAAGATGGTGACGATGTGCAAATTCAGGTTCAGATACAAAAAACAGATGGAACTGAAGTATTAACCAAAACCCACACCCTGTTTAATTTCAATACAGCAAAAGAATTTATATCTTCAGAGCCTCGTGAAGCCCGCGCCCTAGAAGGGGATATGTCGGAAGCTCATCGTGAAGATCGCTAATTGGATATAGCTTTTTTAAGGATACACACAAGATAAAACACGGCCCAAAGTAAAACCCGAACCATTTTGCAGTGGAGCAAAATGGTTATAGGATCTATTTACATTCATGTGTGGACTTACACATCGCTCACTGCTGGGCTTTAACTTCCCGCTGGCCAATATATTATATGGATGAGTGTTAAATTTAGCTATTGTGTTCAACTGCACTGAAAACATACCTGTTACTTTTGCAGCAGCACAAAAGGCATTGAAGGTTTGTAAAGAGCTACCGACAGTTCGAATCATATCTGATGCCTTGGCCGTCGTCGATATCGTGCATTTTGGATACAATAAATTCCATTCACGAATACAAGACTGAGTATCCCCATCGGAGTTTGGCCCGAATTGAAAAAGACCAATCCCTAGTTGACTGACTTTGGGTTGATTGGGGTCTTCATAAAAACTAACTCCCGCTGGTCGTCGATAATCTGCAGGCGCATACTTTTCGGCCACCCTTTGCGAACTTGCAGTATCAGCAGTTGTTAAAGATTCCATATAAGACAGACACATAAAAAACTTAGACCACAGTTGTGAGGCCTGAACATAGGACTCACGATCACCTTGCAAAATTTTTCGCCGGTAACCATTCATCTGATCAGTGAAGCGATTTATTTTTTGAATCACAGCTGACGATGGCACTCGGTGTCCATCCAAGGTTGTATTTAATGTCTGGGCTGTTACATTGCACAGTGGATGCGAAATCAAACTGTTCATCTGGTAATCTTTCACATTTTTTGGCAAAGCAAAATACGAAGCCACGTAAGTCAATTGCGCCACTGAAGGTTGCATTTTTAATTCCACAGCGTAGGCAATGCGGTCAGAAAAACGATTTTTATTTTCTAAATTTATATCGCACAGATCTGTGCGGTAAGCTTTAGAAGCATCACGTTGGGGAATCAGCTCTTTATTTTCTTTATACACTTCATCCACAGCTAAACCCACAGGATAAGCCACTTCAGAAAACACATTAAAATCTGCTGGTGTTAGTGGGTTTAAAACCGCCGGTGGTTCTTTAGCAACAGGGGGCTGGACGACAGGAGGTCCTGAACTAGGTGGCGGATTTGGATTTCCTGGTGATCCAGGAATTTTTCTACCCAATGCTAAGGCCAGTTCGCTAGTCAGTGAAATACTAAAAATAATTGCCAGGATTGTTGTTTTCATAACAACTGGATCGGACTTAGGTCTAAAGACTTTAGTCCAAGTTAAAGTGACTAACTTTTAAACAACCGATCAAGTCTGTAGCTGTAAATACCGAATGTATTAATAATGTAGAGGGATGAACAACTATGACCTTTGACAAAAGCATTTTTAATAAATTGAACGCCAGCGAGGTCGAGCAATTGCTTAAAGATTTAGAATCTTCACGCATTGAAATTCACTGTAAAGGAAAAGCTGATGATGTTTATAAATTACGAGTTAGTCATTTAAAATCGACATCCATAGATTGTTTATTACTGAATGATTCAGCAGCACCAGAATTAACCATAGAACAAGTGATTGTGAGTTTTTTTATAGGTGCTGAAAGATATTTTTTTACCAGTGAGCTTGCGGTTGGAAAAGACAAATACAGCGTTAAAAACCCAACAGAGATTTTTCATTTGCAAAGACGGCAAAACTATCGTTTCCGTTTGCCAACAAGCTACCCTGCCTACTTTAAAATTCAAAAGCACAATGGGCGCAGCGTGCAACTGAATGCTAAGATCATTGATATCAGCGCTGGGGGCTGTAAAATAAGTTTGGTCAATACAGAAAAAAATCCTTTGCCAAAGTTTTTAGTGAATGATTTATTTGAAGCCACATTAGATATCGCCTCTAAACCCACTTTAACGGTAACTACACAGACAAGATACGCCGGTGAAGATAAGCTAGATAAAAATACATTTGTTTTGGGTTTGCAATTTGCATTTTTAAGCCCAATTATGGAATCCAAGCTTTATGCTTTAAGTTTAGAACTTTACCGCGAAACAGCTTTGAGTTAGCGTTCTTTGAGTTTTTTCGCTTCAACACGTTCTTGGTATTCCTTCACATAAACTTTGTATCTGGCATCAAAATCAGCATTTTTAGATCGCAGGTAATCTTCAAAATCTTTTCGACGAGTCCGAATGTCATCCTCAAATCGATCTTTTTTTTGTCGATCGTCTTCGTTGTACTCGCGCCTTTCTGTATCTAATTTTCCATAAAAATTTTGCCGCTGTTCAGAGTTGTTTTTTTTACTTGAAAAAGATTCTCTTTTTTCTTTTTGCAACTGCTGAAAGTCTTCACGACTTTTTTGATTTTCACGATTAAAAGTTTTTCTTTGATCATTTATTGTGTCATCAAATGTTTTTCGTTTTCTTCGTACGGCCTCTTGAAATCTTTCACGAATTTTTTCTGGGGGCTGATCGGCGTTGGTAAAAAATTGCAATAAAAAGGACTCTTCATCATTTTTAACTTTTTTTTCTGCTGGCACTTGCGATCGTAAATCATCCATAGCTTGACGATCGGCCTGCAAAGAGAACTCAGCACTAACCAAAGGTGGGGCATCGGTCTGGGGCGATGATATGCAGCCGGTTAAAAATAAAAAGACCCCGCATATTTTTTGAAACTGCACGCCACGCCTCCCTTTTAAAAGCCCAGTACTATAACTACCAAAGTCTATAATAAGACCATCTGAACTTATTCAAAAGCAAAAATCAACCGATAGTTAAATATGCTGTATGGACGCCGCTTTTTACAACCACAAAAAATTACTTACGATGAAGTTCAAAAAAAATTTCATTTACAAAAAACATTTAAGTCCAAGTACCAATGGTTTTTTGTTACAGTTTTTACTGGCTGTGGGGTTTTGTTTTTTTTGCCATCCTTTTTATTTATTAAACAAAACTACAATATCTTTTCCAAACTGGCCTATGCTGCCTACCCAGATTTGATTCAGCACTTAGAAAGTGAAGTTCGCTGGCTGCAAGTGTTTATGTTACTAAGCATCTTGATTCTTATCGGGGCCGGTTTTTTTACAGCGCGTTTATTAACTAAAAATATGTTATCCCCTTTATTAGAAATGGAGATTCATCTTAAAAAATTAGCTCAAGGCCAGTGGTATATTCCCTACTTCAGCAGACATCCAGAAAATGATTTTAAAGAACTGGCCCAAACCTATAATGAGTTTTATAAATCTTTGCAACAACAAACGGAATCAGAACTTAGAATTTTAGAAAAGCTTTTAATAGACCCACAAAATCGCGAATCTGTTCTGGCCTGGAAAAATTTATTAGATGCTAAAAGAACTCGACTGGGCATTGCCTCTTTACAATTTAGCTCTTCGCAGAGTGACGCAACTGAGAACGAATTTGATCTGAAGCGTCTCGCTTCTTAATGGCTTCCCGTTTATCATGAGCTTTTTTCCCCTTAGCCAGAGCAATTTCTAATTTAACCAAGCCTTCTTTAAAATAAACTTTTAAAGGTATGCAGGCCAAGCCCTTTTCGCGCATAGACCCATAAATCAAATCCAGTTCTTTTTTATGCAGTAAAAGCTTTCTTAAGCGTTCTGGAGCATGATTATTGTAACTGCTGGATTTATATTCAGCGATATGGGCATTTTGTAAAAAAGCCTCATGGCCTTGAAAAGAAATGTATGAATCTTTCAACTGAATATTTTTTGCGCGCAGAGACTTAACCTCACTGCCTGTCAAAACCAAACCCGCTTCAAATGTCTTAATAACTTGAAAATCAAAACGGGCTTTTTTATTGTCTTGAATAATTAAAATACTCACTGGTTCAACCCTAATTTAACAAATAGATCAATAAACTGATCTACACTTAAATTTTCTGCCCTTATCTTATCATGAAAATTGTTTTTTGCTAACCAATCTGTGAAAAGATCTTGCCTAGGTTCACTTTGCAGATAGGATTTTATATTTGATTTGAACATTTTGCGCCTTTGCGCAAAAGCTACTTTTATAAATTGCAGAAAAGCTTTTCTTTGCTGCAATAATACATCTTGCTTTCGTTGAAATCGCAAAACCCGACTGGCGACTTTGGGCGCAGGATAAAAATCCCGTGGCCCCGCTTCACAGACTTTATCTATGAGCCAAAAGGCTTGGGCTATAACGCTCAACACGCCATAATCATCACTGTCACAGGCAGCGCGGATTCTTTGCGCCACCTCTTTTTGAAACATCAGCACCATATTCTGTGGCTCAGTATCCAATAAACAAAGTTCAATAACCAAGCTGGACGAAATTTGATAAGGTAAATTACTAACTAAAAGTGTTTTTTCTGGGCAGATCTGTGTCCAGTCCAACTGTAAAGCATCAGCCTCTACTACTTGCAAACCCTGGTCAGCCCAGTATTTGGATAAATCACGATCCAATTCTATCAATAAATAATTTTTATTTTGTAAACGCAAAAAATCTGTGAGTGCCCCTAGGCCGGGACCAATTTCAATCAGACGATCAGCGGGCATGGCCGCCGCGGCAGCAATGATTTTTTCAATCACATGATCGCTGATTAAAAAGTTCTGACCTAAAGACTTTTTAGGTGACCACTGAACTTCTTCTTTACGGGCTTGCAATCGTTGCTGGGCGTTCATATTCATAAAAAATCATTCTGGTAAGAGCGTGGCGCCGGCCCCACAGACAAATCAGAGTGCTCTCCGTTATTCATTCGTAAAATGCCTGCATAACCAATCATTGCGGCATTGTCTGTGCAATAAGCCAATGGAGGAATAGATAAAGTCAGCTGATGTTGCTGAGCCATGGCCGAAGCTTTTGCCCTTAAACGTGAATTGGCGCTAACCCCGCCGGTGATCACTACATTTTTAATTTTACTTTGCTGGCAGGCTTTTAATAGTTTGTGCAATAGAACATCAACAATTGCTTCTTGGTAAGAAGCACACAAATCAGACAACTGTGCGGATATCTGTTCTGCCGTCATTGGGCTTAAAAGTCTTTGCGCCGAAGATTTAAGTCCTGAAAAGCTCATATCTAAGTGAGGTTCTAAAATCATACTGCGGGGAAAGTCATGGGCTTTAGGATCCCCTTTTTGCGCCATTTGATCCACGCGAACTCCGCCAGGGAATCCCAGTCCCGCCATTTTTGCAAACTTATCAAAGGCTTCCCCAGCCGCATCATCTTTGGTGGAACCTAAAACTTTATAACGAAAAAAATCTTCAACCAAATAAATAGTTGTGTGCCCACCACTAATAGCTAAAGCGACAAAAGGAAACTGTGGAGGCGTAAAACCATCCGCTGTGTTTTTATCTTTTAAAAATGCAGCCAGTAAATGGCCTTCTAAATGATTAACACCGATAAATGGTTTACCTAAGGCCTGTGAAAGACTTTTTACCGTCACCAGGCCGACAATCAGTGAGCCCATAAGTCCAGGCCGATTAGTCACCGCTAGCCCATCAATATCCGCCCACTGCATCTGAGCCTGTGACAAAGACTTGTCGATCAATGGTAATAAATGTTTTGAATGGTTTCGCGACGCAATTTCTGGAACTATTCCACCATAGGGTTCATGATCCAAATCTTTGGTGGCCGATACCAAGCTGTGCACAACACCGTCTTTACCAACAATGGCCACAGAGGTGTCATCACAGCTGGTTTCCACGGCCAGCGCCAATTCCATTTGAACGACTTCTTTCATATTGGTGTTTTATTTCTTAAAACTTTTAAGACGTGTTTTTGCTTTTCGCGCTTGCTCTGTCGAAGGAAATTTAGCTATCACTTCATCATAAAAAGTTTTTGCTTCATCTTTAAGACCTAGTTCTTGAAAACTAACACCTATTTTATAAGTGGCTTCAGCAAAAGTTTTAGATCGCGGATTGTCATCACGAAATTTTTGAAAATTCAAAATGGCTTTTTTCCATTCTTTTTTATCAAAGTGATCTTCTGCAGCTTCGTAGGTATCTTTTAGAGCCTTTTTCACTGTCTTTTCTGTATGCTCGGCCAGTTTTTCAGCTTTGAGCCCCTGGACTTCGGCATTCAATTGCCCCAATTGCTGTTCAAGCTTGCCTAAAGCTTCTTGCAATAAATTGATTTTTTGATTTTGCTCTTGCTGATCATTTTGTATTTTTTTATTGGCAAACTCATTGGAATTATTATTTTGAGCAGTCCTGTTTTCTACAACCTCAAGGCGACCATTGATTTCGCGCAGCTGTTCTAGCACCTCAGAAAAGCGACCAGAGACATCAGCAGTGTTTTTTTGTAAGCCAACAACCTGCTGCTGGATCACTTGGCGTTGTTCTACGTCTTTAACATCAGTTCGTGTCTGCAAACAGCCTGCAAGACTGAAAGCTAAAAGAAAAAAAATCCACTGCAAATAGTTCATAAAACATCCCCTGTGCGTTGACGGATCAAACGAGCTGAATTTTCTGCTTTTTCAGCTGCAGTTTTGGCTCGTAAAAAAAGCTGTTTAGCTTTTGCAAAGTCGCGGTTTTCAAAAGAAATTTTACCTTGTTTATAGGCCTCATCAGCTTGATGCCAATACCCCGAAGACAAGCGTGGGGCCTGGGCCATGCGAGCCGCATCGATAGCTGTGCGCGCCAAATTATAGTCATCAATGGGAGGCGGCACAGATTGGCAGCCCCCGAGTGCACTAATAACCACAACTAAAGAAACAACAAGTCTTTGCAAATGAACTTAATCCTTCTATTGCAAAGGAACAAAGTTAGCGCGACGATTTTTAGTCCATACAGATTCTGAATCCCCTGTTACCAAAGGTTTTTCTTCACCGTAGCTGATAGTGCTTAAACGGTCAGAAGGAATCCCCAAAGACACCAAGTGAGCTTTAACCGTATTGGCACGACGCTCGCCCAAAGCCACATTGTATTCAATGGTGCCACGCTCATCACAGTGACCTTCGATTTGTAACTTAATTCCAGGACGGGCTTTCAACCACTCGGCATTGCCAGCCAAATCTTTTTTGGCCTGAGCCTCTAATGAAGATTTGTCATAGGGAAAATAGACAGTTTTTAAGCCATCAATTTTACCAGAATCACTGCCCGCAGTATCAAAGCTTAAAGGCGTTGAATCAATGGTGGCTGCAGCCGCTGGAGCACTTTGTAAATCTTGATCTGTAGCCTTAGGCTTACTTTTGCAACCTGCAACAAGACCCAAAATCACTGATAAGGTAGCTGCTAATGACAATAATTTCCGAAACATGAAGTCCTCCTGTTATGTTTTAGTATTTTACATAGGTAATGAATTTAGTTTAACTCTAGTCATTGTCAAACCATCTGTGAAAGGCTAAGACAAAATGATGCATTTTTTAAAAAATCTATTTTGTATTGTTTTATTTTTTTCTGCAATAAATCCATCACTGACAATGGCGCAAGAAGTCCGCCCCGAATCTCAATGGAAGATTTTGCAAACCGCACACTTTGAAGTCATTTTCAACGCAAAACAGCACAATCTGGCTGTGTACTATGCCCAGCGCCTGGAAAAGGCTCATCAAATTTTGCAAAAATATTTTTCACAAGCCCCGGCCAAAACTGTGGTGATATTGAATGATAAAACCGACGCCACCAATGGCTATGCCACGCGCATTCCTTATCCGCACATAATGATTTACCCCGTGCTACCCAGCCCGCAAGATGGTTTGTCTGAATATGACGATTGGGTATTAGAAATTGTGACCCATGAATACACGCATATTTTAACTTTCGAAGCAGCCACCGGGGTTATGCGCCCTTTGCGTGCTATTTTTGGTTCAGTGGTTGCACCAAATATTTTAATGCCTGGCTGGTGGAAAGAAGGCATTGCTGTCAGTCTTGAAGGCGTCGGCGATG
This sequence comes from Pseudobdellovibrionaceae bacterium, assembly GCA_049315665.1. Classification (GTDB taxonomy): domain Bacteria; phylum Bdellovibrionota; class Bdellovibrionia; order Bdellovibrionales; family Bdellovibrionaceae; genus JBMOJS01. The sequence continues at coordinate 8,354 of JBMOJS010000022.1, forward strand.
GTGGTGGCCGACTGCGATCCACCTATCAGGATGCAGTGATAAGAGCTTTAGTTTTAAAAAATTCATTGCCGCAAGCTTTTCCCATCGAAGCGGTGAATGAAGCTTACCCTGAATGGCCTGAAGGCCTAAGACCATATCTTTTTGGCTCGCTGATGTGGAACCAAATGATTTCTGAAAAAGGTCCTAAGGTGATCGATGATCTGCATTTACAACAAGGTGGCCGCGTGCCTTATTTTATTGAAAAGCCGGCCCGTCAAAACCTTGGGTCTTCGTACGGCGATTTTTATGATCAAACCTTAAACAAGATTCAGACATTAGCAGTAAAACAAATTCAAGTTTTACAACAGCAAGAGTTTTCAAAGGCTCAAGACTGGTATCAGCTAGGTCAAAAAAATATTCGCTACAGTTCTAATCCTATTTTACATGCTCAGCAAAAATACATGGCCTTCATCGCGGTTGATCCGCGCCGGGATCGCAGTATCAAAATTTATCAACGACAAAACCCCCAACAATCATTTTTGCAAAGCCAAGCTGTAGATTTGGTATCAGGCTCACAAGATCTGCTACTGCCCAGCTTGAAAGATGCCCCACCATCTGGAGGTATTCAAAGAGCCTTTTGGTTTCATAACAGTGCAAAACTAGTTTTTGATAAAATTGATTTTATCAATAAGGTCGAGCGCTTTTCTGATTTGTACACCTATGATCTAGACAAAAAAACCACCGATCGCTTGACTCGGGGATTGCGAGCCCGGGAACCTGCTGTTTCTTTGGATGATCAAAGTCTGGTGTTTGTTCAGCTTTCCGGGGGAAAAACCCGATTGGTAGAACTGGATCTTCGCCAGCGCCACTTAAAAACTTTATTGCAGCCGCCACTGCAAGAAAGAATTTCTTTTCCCATCTATTGGGATGAAGATTATATTTTATTTTCTTGGCGTAAAAACAACACTGAAAAGCTGTATCGTATTGATCGTCAGACCTTAAAAACAGAAGAAATCTTATCTGACTTTCCAACAGCCCGCTTCGCCGTAAAAACCTCGGCAGGGCTGTTTTTTGTTTCTAATAAAAATGGGGTTTTTAATATTTATCAATCCACGGATCTTCAAACAGCAAAGGCCGTGACCCATGTACCCACTTCGATATTTTCAATGGCCTATGATGAGGGCACTCAAGAGTTGATTTGCACTGTGATGACCGACAAGGGTCCGCAGTTGCAATTTTTAAAACCACAAAATTTCGCGGAGCTACCCAAAGCGGAGCCCTTGCTGAAACCTTTGACTGCGGACAGCACGGTCACAGACCAAAGCCTTGCCCAAGGGAATGCGGATGGGATTGCCGTCACGTCTGTAGATGCAAAAAATATTTCGGTGCGGGATTATTCGCCGTGGTCTTATTTAATCCCCCGTTATTGGATTCCCTTTGTGGCCACATCCAGCAACCAAGATGGTTTGTTGTTGCAAGCCCAGACCAGTGGTTTTGATCCGTTGAAATATCACAATTACTCTTTGCTGTTGCAATGGGACACCGGCAAAAAAGCTTTTGAAGCCGCAGGCACCTATTTGAATCAAAGTTCAAAATTACCCTGGCTGGTGCAAGGAGGCAGCGAAAGCGATTCTGTTTTAGGCAGCACCTCTTTGATAGAAACAAAAAAACTAGGCTTAGGTTTAGTTCCAGACACTTGGGACATCAGCCGCTATTCACAGGTGGTGATTGGTTGGGATTGGCAAGAGAAAAAAATCTTTACCAATCAGACTCATAAAATGGGACCTTATATTTCTTTTGCTTACTCCAATGCTTCGGCTGCAGGGGAAGAGATCAGTCCCGAATCAGGGCAAAAGTTTTTTTTGCAGTACAATAATTTTGTTGAACATCAAAATGATATTCGCCACACGCAATACCTGGGCAAAGCACAAATTTATTTTTCTAAATACTTGCCAGATCGACACTCTTTCACCACCAGCGTGGAAGGATTGTATATTCCTGAACCCATCAGCGCCTTTGAGGGCACAACCAACACTTCATTGCCCGGCTCGGATCTTTTGATTCCACAGTTTTTAACTCGCGGTTATAAATCAGGGCAGTTTTGGGGACGGCAAATGGCGGCGGTGCATGCCGAATATAGATTTCCCATTCAAAATATTTTCCGCGGCAGTGGCACGGATCCCTATTTTCTGCGACGGCTTTACGGATCGGTAGTTACTGATGGTCTGGCTTTAAAGGGGATCTATTATGATGACAATGCAAAGACCTATTATCCCAGCGAATGGTCCAAATCCTTTTGGAGCTATGGAGCACAAGCTCATCTAGAAACCACTTTGGGCTATGTTTTACCATTGCAAGTGATTATAGGCTATTATTGGGCCAATGATGCAGGCAAGGCCAATCAGTCCTTGGCCCTGTCTTTAGTGATGGGTTCTTTGTAATTGCTTGACAAAAATCCAGCTGGATTAAATCCTATTAACTGGGGTTATCCCTAGGAATGGGGGATTTATGGAAAAGCTCAGCTGGATTAAAGAACTTGTGAAAGCTGAACAACAGATGGAAGAGTCAGGGATGGTGGACATCACCTTTGGCTTTGATCCAGAAAAAATTTTGGTGCAAGAAACTTTGCAGTTTCTTTTGCAGCTGAAAGATCAATTTATCGATTCTTCAAATTCATTCAACGAACTGAAGTCTTCAGCCTTGGGGCGAATCAAAATTTATGGCATTGCCAAAACCCACGCCGACTTTATGTTGTTTCGTAATGGTTTTAAAATGATTTTTTCTTTAAAAGCTGCAGGTGTGATCAGCATTCGCTTTAACTTTATTGGCGCCAGTTACATTCCTGGACAAAATCCAATGAACGGAGCCCTATCACAACATAATTTTGTTGATGGGGCAGGCGCCACTGCTGGCGCTGCTAGCGCGGCCACTTCAGCGGCCAACACTGCAGCCCATGAAGAGCAATTGCTGGAAGCCAAGTGGGGCCCCTTTGAAGAGATTCTTTGGAACTACCAAGGGCAAAGTTTCAAGACCACTCACTTGGTGCGCCATTATTTATCGCGCTTTATTCGCGAAAGCTCGAAATAGTTAGTCCACCGAGGAACTATTTTATATTTTTGAGTGACTGCATTTGCTAGAAAAAGTACCTACATCTAAACATCAAGATGTGTTCGAATTTTCTTTACATCATCGCCTAGCAGGTCAAGGCATCGGCTGGATTGACTGCCACCTGCTTCACGCCTGTATTTTAAACAATGTGCATCTAGAAACTTTAGATAAAAAACTGGAAAAGATATTTAGAAAAATCTCGACTAAATAGCAATACCGCCAAATTGATTTTTTGCAAGCGACTTTTTGGTTGCTATCTTAATTCTATCAATTAGTATTTTCACTTGCGCGTGATTATTTAATAAGGAGCTTTAGATTTTATGAAAACTACGTCAGTTACAGATAAATCATACATAACATTAAAAATTATTTGGCTGGCCTTATTAGCGTCAAATGCTCTATACGGTTTTAGTGGCTACCAAATAACTAAAAATCATACTCCTCTGGAGGGAGAAGTTATTCTTCCATTTTACCAACACACAATGTTCCAACCACTACTTATCTCATCTATAGTGATACTAGGTTTGGCTTTTTTTCTTCCAAAACTTATTTTCAAATTATCTAGAAATGCGATGGTCCAGACAGGTCAGAATTCAATAGAGAAAAATCATCTTGCACTGTTGATTCTACGCTTGGCTTTGTTGGAAGCCATAGGAATATTGGGACTCCTTTTGAGTATGTTTTCCCATGACTTTACAGCTTTCTTAGCTTTTATAAGTGTGACTATTTTAGGCTTCATTATTAGTTTTCCGAATGAACAAAACTTAAAAAGAATCACTGGGGATATTTAATAATTTTTGTCCCGCGCAGTAATGTCTACCCCAATTAAATCCTGGGGAAGTCAAAAGTGCGAATGGCTTTAAAACTGCGACCAGCGGTTGTAGTGCCAGGTCCTTTATCAGTATTGCGATCTTGCGCAGTATTTGAACGGCGATCTCCGCTGCTGCCACTGCTGCTGCCACCACCAGACGCGTCCTCAGCAGAATTCCAATTTCCGCTATTGGCACTGGCAAAGGCCTTGCTTAAATCTTTGAAGGCTTGTTGCTCATCATAATTTATATTTTGTTTATTTTTCATGGCTTGTTTGATCTGGTCCATATCCACGGGGCCTGTGTCTTTGCCTGACTTTGCATTCAAATCCGCTTCGCTGAGGTTGTGCATCTTCATGGTAAAATCATCGGGCTCGGAAGTTTTGCCTAGGCCATGCTGAACCCATTCTGGCAAACTGTCTTCGCAAAAAACCAAATTGTCTTTGTTCATTTTAACAATCAGTTCGATCTCGGCCGGGATCATTTGCAGCTGCTGTGCGATCTCGTCAATGCTTAAACCCTGATGCGCCATCCGCGCCGCTTTAACATACTTGATGGTATTTTGCCGTTGCATGATTTCTTCGTGGGGAATTTTATCCTGAAAAATATCCGCCACTTCTAAACTTTTTTTCATCGCCATATTTATTTTCTGCAATTGTTTATCGGCATCTTCAATTTTATTTTGCAGATCTTTGCGCTTTTGCTCCATGATGGCGGTCAACTGCTGTACCAGATTTTCTGTGCGGTCCGAAAAATCTTCAACGATGGCGATTTTGCTTTGGATCAGTTGCAAGCCTCTTTGCAATTCGGGATTGTCTTCGGGTTTTTTATGGCGCGGTAAATTTTGTTTAATCAATAAGCCCAATAAACCTAAATTCACCAACAATAAACACAAGATCCAAAAATTCACGGCCAAACCCTCCTGATCTACAGATTAGCCAATCTGACAGGGCTTAGACAACGGACCTATGTCTGAAGTTTTTAGTTGAAAGTGCATTCTGGACTGTACCCAAATTCCACCTGTAGCAGACAATAAAAGTTATGAAATATTATCAAATCTCTTTATGTATTTTTGTGTCTGTGTTGGCTTCGTGTTCACCGGTGAAATTTGGTCAAAAAAGCGATCAAGCCAGTGAAGCCCCCAGCGATGATTCCACAGTAAATACCCAATCCGTGGCCATTGGCTGCAGTCCTATTTTGAACACTGCCGATCAAGTTGTGAATTTAACTTTCGGAGTTTCAAGCATAAATCCCACGCTGTCTGCTCGATGCTCCTCCACTGCTGTGACTTACAACTGGACGGTCAAGCGTGGAGGCACACCGACCACCATCAATGGCCTGAGTGGTGGATTTTCAACTCCGGATTTTTTAGGCACTGGCATTGGTCAGTACGAAATCACTTTGAATGCCACCGCCGAAGGCTACACCGCTTACAACAGCCCTGCTCCGTTAAAAGTGAATATCAATGGGAACACCACTTTACCCAGCATAGCTTGCAATCCATTATTCAGCGGCAGTCAAACCAGTCTTTCGGTGACAGCCACCTCGCCAAACCCATCTGTGAATGCCAACTGCTCTCCCACCGCAGTGGCCTACACCTGGACCACAGTTTTTAACGGGCAGCCTTACACTTTAGCCGGTCTTAATGGCAGCTCCGCTTCGATCAATCTATCGCCGTTGGCAGCAGGCACTTACCAAATTTATTTAACCGCTTCAGCCGGGGGCTATAACACTTATTCCAGCCCATCGCCTTTAACCTTGACTGTAAACCCAGCCCCTTTGCGCAGTATCACTTATTCAAAAACAGTCACTTACGAAGAAAACAAATTGGATGTGGTTTTGATCATCGACGATTCTAGTTCGATGTTGGCGGACAATCAAAAACTGGCTGCAAGATTAAGTAATTTCATTGCAGATCTGCAGTCTTCGGGCTTCGATTGGCAGATGTGTGTCACCAACACCAGGGACAACTTAACCGGATCAGGAATCAAAAAATGGGGTGGATCTTTTTCTTGGCAAAATTATTCGGCCACTCCACAGTACTTGCTTAAACCTGGACCCAGCAATCTTTCACAGATCTTCACTTCCACCATCAACTACATCGGCGCAGGATGGGCTGATTCTAACGACGAACGCGGCATCAAAGCCGCTTGGTGGCACCTGTACAACGGCGATCCCAATTACGCCAACGCCAGTGGCTGCTACAGAAAAGAAGCCGCCTTGGCTTACATCATTATTTCTGATGAAGACGAAAGATCTGTGGCCGGCGACGCCTCGCAAGCTTTTTCCACCGCTGAAGTTTTACCTTTGGAAAATGAAGATCTGCCTTTGACCTTGATCAATGCGGTCAAAGATATTTTTGGCACCGCTAAAAGATTCACCGTCAATTCCATCATTGTTAAACCGGGCGACACCGCTTGCAAAGCCGCTCAAGATGCCGAATCTTCTAAAAGTCATTACGGCACCAAATACGCTGAATTGGCCTCACTCACTGGCGGAGCCACCGGCAGCATCTGCGATACTGATTATTCCAATAACTTAAAATATTTTAAAGACAAGATCATCAGCAGCATGGCTTCGGTGCCTTTAGAGTGCACCCCCGTGGGAAATATCACCATCACCACAACGCCCACTGTGGCCGGGCTGACCAGCCGGCGCGAAGGACAAACTTTGTACTTTACGCCTGCTCTACCCGTTGGAACAACTTTAGAGCTTAGATACCAGTGCAATTAATTTTTTAGATCAATAGGGCGAACGGCGCCGTTGCTGTAATTAAAAGGAATGATGCACTCATAGTTTATTTTTTCTTTTTCAAAGTAGCACACAATATTTTCACCCTGTTTGTGCCTTAAACCCGTGGATTCAACTAAAACTGGTTTATTGCTGGCATCTAATTCTGGAACTTTCAACAGATCATAAATCACTTTTGAGTCTTTTTCGGTTAAATAAATAAAACCCTCAAATGTTGGAACTGTTTCTGTATTCGTTTCGTCTTCTTTTTTTAACGCCAACCATGTTGAAACATAGTCCGTCGGCAATTTAAGTCCACTTTTAGGATCTAGATTTATCTTTTCTACATTGGTGGCTAACAAAGATCCTTTTTCGTAATCCAATTGTACTTTGCAAGTGTATGTGGTTTTAATCGCCATTTTTTTAGCGTTTTCTGGAGTCATTTTTGCCACTTCTTCCAACTGTGCCGCCGTAGCTGCTGGCAACTGCTGCAAAGTACCATCTTCATTTATTTTTTGTGTCTGCTTTATACAATATAAAGAAACACCATTTTTAATAAATCCAGAATTATCACTGATCTGGGCATCTTTAATTTGCAAAACTTTATAAAGAACCTCTGCTGGAACACCAGTTAACTGAATGGTTGCCAATGTCTGCGCGTCGGCTTTTTCTACACTAAGCACAGTGCCTTTGTAATCTTGGTTTAACACAAAGGGTGTTTTCATGTCTTCTGGAACCACTGGCTCTAGTTTTTTTGCTTCTTTTGCTGTCGTGGCCTCTTTGGCTTTTTTATCGTCTTCTTTTACACGACGTCCTTCGACACAACCAACAGCCACAAAAAGAGCCATAGCAATGAATCCATATTTTGATAATGACATAAAGTCCTCACTTTTTTAAAAAAAATACCTTCAACCCTTTGTGATTCAAAGACTGGACCAAAGTTGTTTTATTAAGGATTTTTTATGCCGCTTCTGCAAACCCCTTTAAATCTTTATATTTACCCCACATCGAAAATTTACAGTCTCTGTTTGCTGACCAGACTGGACTGTCTAGGCTTTGAACACTTGGACTAAAAAGGTCACTTCAGGTATATTTAGTGATGAGTTTATATGGAGGGCCCATGCAAAAAATCTTTTTGATTTGTCTATTTATTGTTTCCTGTGGACCCGTCAGCTTTAAGTCTCCAGAAAGAACTCAAGAAACAGCACCATCCACTTCAGACACCGGCGGCACAGTAACCCCCGCTATTCAAACACGGGATGTGGTCTATAATGGATCCGTAACCGCAACCACCAATAAAGTAGATATTGTTTTAGTGATCGACGATTCCAGTTCGATGTTGGCGGACAATCAAAAACTGGCTGCAAGATTAAGTAATTTCATTGCAGATCTGCAGTCTTCGGGCTTCGATTGGCAGATGTGTGTCACCAACACCAGGGACAACTTAACCGGATCAGGAATCAAAAAATGGGGTGGATCTTTTTCTTGGCAAAATTATTCGGCCACTCCACAGTACTTGCTTAAACCTGGACCCAGCAATCTTTCACAGATCTTCACTTCCACCATCAACTACATCGGCGCAGGATGGGCTGATTCTAACGACGAACGCGGCATCAAAGCCGCTTGGTGGCACCTGTACAACGGCGATCCCAATTACGCCAACGCCAGTGGCTGCTACAGAAAAGAAGCCGCCTTGGCTTACATCATTATTTCTGATGAAGACGAAAGATCTGTGGCCGGCGACGCCTCGCAAGCTTTTTCCACCGCTGAAGTTTTACCTTTGGAAAATGAAGATCTGCCTTTGACCTTGATCAATGCGGTCAAAGATATTTTTGGCACCGCTAAAAGATTCACCGTCAATTCCATCATTGTTAAACCGGGCGACACCGCTTGCAAAGCCGCTCAAGATGCCGAATCTTCTAAAAGTCATTACGGCACCAAATACGCTGAATTGGCCTCACTCACTGGCGGAGCCACCGGCAGCATCTGCGATACTGATTATTCCAATAACTTGAATTTGTTTAAGGAAAGCATTCAAAACTCTTTGTCTTCGATCAACCTAGAATGTGAGCCGGTGGCCCCCATTCAGGTGACGATCACACCTAGCTCTGGGGTCATCGATAGCACGGTGAATGGGATGTCCTTGAGTTTTAGCCCGGCCATTCCTGCGGGACGCAATCTGCAAGTCAAATACAAGTGCAAGCTTTAAATTGGCTCGAGTCAGGGCTCTGCACTGTTTACTGACAGCTCACCTGTGATTTATCTATTTATGGCCTTTACTTATTTGGCTGAACGCGGCCGTTCGATTTTTGACTTGCCTGTTGATTTCAGATATCGAAAAATACATTCAGACAATTATTTATTGGCATAAGGTTGTCTTTTTTTTGGAGAATAAAAAAATGTCGCATTTTTTTTCGCACCGACTTTTAAAACTTTTATTTGTTTATATTTTACTGATTGGCAGCTCTGCACAGGCCGGTTTTCTGCCCTTGCCAGACAATCCTTCACAGCCTGGCAATGATCAACCGCAGCCGCCACCGGTTGCGCAACCGCCATCATCCCCAGGGCCACAGCCTCCACAAAATGGTGGCGGAGCTGGCCCCTCACCTGCCCCGAACCCACAGCCCAGTCCAAGAGTAGGCCTTTGCAATATTGCCATTTTTGATACCCAAGGGGCTGGAGTGTTTTTTGATTTTATTGCTTCCTTGCTGGGCGATAAAAACTATAAATTGGTGCAGCTGGATTCGCCGAAAAGATTTTTAATCAACTTTCGTGTCAGCTCTTCCTTTGAAGTGGTTTATGGTGAGGCCAATTTATTTTTGTATCATAGCAATCGAAGGATCAGCCCCGTTGCTTCTACCCGCAGCCAAAATAAAAATGTCGAATTGGTTTTTCAAGATCTGATTGGGCGACTTCCAGACTGTAAAGAGCTGGCCTTATCTACTGCAAGATAAAGTGCCTGAATTTGGATACTTTCTCCGATCCATAGATATGTGTCGGAAATTACTTAAAAAATTGACTCATATTTTGCCACCTATTTACTTTGTTCAGCCTGATAACCTTTGCCAGATTTAAGCATGCTTTGCTTGGCACTTCCAAGTGGAACTTGAATTTATAACCCAGCTGAAAGTAGTTTGACATGAAGCCAATTTACTTTCGGCCGGGTTAATAAGTTGTGGCACAAAATGCTTTAAAAACACAGGTTGTTTATATCGCAAAGCACCCACTTAAAATAAAATAAATTAATAATAAATATTGACACTAAAACGATGCATTTAAAATTGTTTGTATCGCTAAAAAATATTTTCATCACGCTGCTTGGTGTGGGTTAGAAAAAGATTTCTGTAATGGGCTTTGACGACGCCTGATTGGGGCATTTTGGGCCTTATAAATTTATATTCTGTTTTTCAAAAAAGCCTAATAATGGCGTTTGAAAAGTCGTGGTAGTTTATTTTTAATTCAAAGATCAAGTTCGCTGATTTGAACGGATTTGATTTACGTAGAAGATCTTATAAGTATTATTTTTACTATTTATAAGACTGTTATTATTAGAAAACATTACGGAGGTCTACTTATGCACTCATCATCTTATTCGGTAAATACAACGATCCCCTTAGTCTTGCAAAAACTCGAAAGCGAAGTCTTGCATAGTAAACTTGTAGATCTCACTTCTCGCGAAAGAAAGTTGACCACCCATATTTTATGGCACTTAGCTGAAGTGGACCGACGCAAACTTTATTTGCAAATGGCTTACCCCAGTTTTTTTGAATATTTGGTGACAGGATTGGGTTATGCCCCGGCCAGTGCGCAACGCCGCATTGATGCGGCCCGACTGTTGGCTCAATTGCCACAAAACGAATCCCAGCAGGTGGCGCAAAAAATTGAAGCGGGGGATTTAAATTTAACCCAGATTTCTAAACTGCAAAGTTTTTCACGCCAAGCCCGCAAAGAAACGGGCCAGGCCGTCAGCCCTGAACAAAAAAGTCAGATCTTGCAACAGCTTGCAAATCAATCTGTCGTGCAAACTGAAAAAATTTTAGCAAAAGCTTTAGATATCAAAACCGAGCAGCCTACTCGTACGCAAGTGCAGCAAGATGATTCAGTTCGGGTGGAACTTACTTTTTCTGCGGAAGAGATAATTTGGATCAAGCAAGCCCAAGATCTTTTGTCCAACGCCACTGGTGGGGGATTGAAAGAAACCTTGGTGCATTTGGCAAAAACCTTGGTCAGCAAAGAACAGCAGGAAAGAAGCAAGGCCCAAATAAAAACCCAAATCCCAGAAAAATCTGACGTGCCATCATTAACGGCCCGAAGACAAGTTCTGCAGCGCGATCAGTGCTGTCAGTACCAAGATCCCAAGACAGGACTTCAATGTGGAAGTAGAAAATTTTTAAGTGT
>JBMOJS010000023.1:0-19341 GCA_049315665.1 Pseudobdellovibrionaceae bacterium
TCCGCTTTATTCCACAATCCATAAAAACCAAAATCTGGCAGCGGGACCAGGGGCAGTGCAGTTATATCGATCCCCACAGCAAAAAACAATGCTGCAGCCAACACCAACTAGAGATCGATCACCTGCAACCCCTCTACGCCGGCGGCCCCAGTGATGATATAGAAAATTTAAGGATTTTATGCCGAAGGCATAATAAAGGACGAGTGCCGCAGGCATAACCAAGGACGAGTGCCGCAGGCATAACCAAGATCGAACGCCGCAGGCATAACAAGCCAGAAGATCTGCGTTACCGCAATCCATTAATACAGATTCGTGACGCTCTATTGGTTACAGTCTTATTTTTTGGAATTGCTATTAACATCTGCGCCATCAAAATACTATTGGTGTTTAAAATCTTCAGGTGTAGAAGAAGGGAATGATAAGCTATGAAAAAAATAAAAAAATATTTATTTCTGTTTTTGGCGTTTTACTATTGCTTGCGGCCTTTTTACTTTGGAAGCAAGTTTTTAACAGACAAGAAAAAATCAAACCCAAGCAGGGCGATGTGGTCGAAAGCATTTATGGGCTGGGGACAGTCACCACAGACAAGATCTTTCACGTGCGGGCAGGTATGACGCTGTCAGTGCAAAAATTATTTGTGAAGGAAGGCGATGCGGTTCAGTCCAAGGATCCCCTGGTCAAATTGGATGAACACACCATGACTTCCACCATTGAAGGCACGGTCACCAATGTGTCCTACAAAGAAGGTGAATTGGTTCCACCGCAAATGACCGTAGTGACGGTCACCAATCTGCAGCATCTTTTTTTGGAAGTCAGTTTGGAACAACAATCTATATTGCGCATCAAAAAAGATCAGGATGTTTTTATTTCTTTTGAAAGTTTAAGAAATGAAAAATATCAAGGCCAAGTGTATTCGATTTATCCCAGGGACAATCAGTTCATCGTTCGCATTGAATTAAAAAATTGGCCCACCGGAGTTTTGCCGGGCATGACCGCCGATGTGGCCATTTTAGTCGGTAAAAAAAACAATGTTTTATTGCTGCCTTTACGTAGCATTGTGGCTGGGCAGGTGATTCGCATCCGCAATGGTAAAAAAGAAAAAATTCCTATCAAATTGGGTGTTATCGATGGTGAGTGGGGCGAAGTCACTTCAGAAAATATTTTATCCGATGATGAGCTTTTGACCAGAAAGTAGTAAAGCATGTTTTTTTTAGCTATTCGCCATTTGCTGAGTCGAAAAAAACAGACCAGTTTAACTTTGCTAGGGATTATTTTAGGGACCGCCGCCTACATCGCTATTTCGGCGATGATGTTGGGCTTTCAAACTTTTATCATTGATCAGTTAGTGAATAACGATTCCCATTTGCGCATTCAAGCGTGGGAAGAAATGCTCACTGAACGCAGTTTAAACAGTGCTTTTTTTGCTGATTCGACTTTAGCGCATTGGTTAAAACCACCTTCGGGCCGCAAAGACAATGCCTATATTTTAAATCCCAGGGAATGGTTGGATCGCTTAGAAGGGGATGAAAGGGTCTCTGCGGCCTCGCCACAAATAGTGGCCCAAGGGATTGCTACCTATGGCAAAGCCAGTCGCGGAATCAGCCTCGTCGGGATGGATTTCGCTAAACAACGTGGTGTTTCTAATATTGAAAGCTCCATGGTCAGTGGTAAATTTGCAGATATTGGCAATAGTGGAAATCGCATTGCCGTGGGGGATGAGTTTTTAAAAAAAATGGGGGCTATTCAGGGGGAAACTATTCTGTTGACGGTGGGCAAAGGCCTGCCTTTGGCTTTTCGCATTGTTGCTGTTTTTCATTTAGGGGTTAAAAACATCGATGAAACTAGAATTTTTGGCGCCTTGAGCGATGTACAACAACTGAATCAAACTCCCAGTCGTATTTCTGATATTGCCGTTCGCTTAAAGGATGTGCAATTGGCTTCTGATGTGGCTTCGACTTACAATCTGATGGGGCAAGAAAAAGTTCAAAGTTGGGATCAAGCCAATGAAGGCATTATGTCTGTCTTTAAGATGCAAGATATTGTACGTAATTCAATGACCATATCGATTTTAGTGGTGGCCGGATTTGGCATCTATAATATTTTAAGTTTAGCGGTGAATCATAAAAGACGTGAAATTGCTATTTTACGCTCCATCGGTTTTGAACCCAAAGACATCAGTTTTTTGTTTGTTACACAGGGTGTGATACTAGGCCTGGTGGGTGGTGCCATCGGGCTTTTGGTTGGGCTTTTGGCTTCTTATGCTATGTCGTTGATTGAAGTGTCAGCAGATCGTGGGCTTGGCGGTAATCGTATGATGATCAATTTTGACAGTATTGTTTATGTTAAAGCTATAGTTTTGGCTTTGCTGTCGGCCAGTCTGGCCAGTTATTTTCCAGCCCGTGCTGCGGGTAAAATGGAGCCTATAGATATCATTCGCGGAGAAAACTCTTAATGTCGATTCAAATGCAAAATATCAAAAAAAGCTTTGGTGATCCCGCCACATTTGTTTTAAAGGGAATTTCTGGCGAAATTCAGGATGGCGAAATGGTGGCCATCACTGGACGGTCGGGCTCTGGCAAAAGCACTCTATTGTATATTATCAGCAGTCTGGATCAGTGCACTTCTGGTGATGTTTTGCTGGATCATGTTTCTTTGCAAAATATCACGTCTAAAGAATTGCATCAGTTTCGCAATCAAAAAATGGGTTTTGTTTTTCAGTTTCATCACTTGCTGCCAGAACTTTCAGCGATTGAAAATGTGTTGATGCCCACTCGAAAGTTAAACTTACAACTTGAAAAAAAAGATTTTGCTTTGCAGCTGTTGCAGGAATTTGGCATCAAAGACAAAGCCGATAAGTTACCCAGTCAGCTGTCAGGAGGTGAGCAACAAAGAGTGGCCATCGCAAGAGCCCTGGTGATGAATCCACAAATTTTATTTGCTGACGAACCCACGGGAAATTTAGATTCTGCCAATGGTCTTTTAGTGATGAATTTATTTAAACGCATCAATAAAGAGTATGGCACTAGCATCATTTACGTCACCCATGATGTTCTGTTTGCAAAAATGGCTACCAGGCAAATTCAGTTGGTGGATGGTTTGGTGGTGGATCAATGATTTGCCCCTTGTGCGAATCGGTGCAGATTGAATCTTTGCTTGTCGCAGCCCCATTGGTCAAAGAAGCAGGATCTGCCCGCTATTTTTTGTGTGCAGACTGTGATCTGCGTTTTTTACACCCTGAAGATCGTTTGGACGCCGACAGTGAAAAGGCTCGTTATCTTTTACACAACAATGATATGCAAGACATCCGCTATGAAAACTTTGTTAGACCTTTGTTCACTGAAGTGTTGAAGGCCTGCCAAGAGGTATCACCAGGCTTGCAGACAGATTTTCTTTCTGGTTTGGATTATGGCGCCGGACGAGGCCCTATTTTGGCGCAACTTTTTGCCGATCAGGGCTGCCGTATCAGTTTATATGATCCTTTTTTCTGGCCCGACAGGACTGTGCTTAATCAAAGCTATGATTTTATTGTGGCCTGTGAAGTGGCTGAGCATTTTTATAATCCTGGGAAGGAATTTTTAGGTTTACAAAAAATCTTAAAACCCCAAGGAGTTGTAGGCCTGATGACGGATTTGGTGACAGACAAGATCGATTTCGCCACTTGGTACTACCGCAAAGATCCTACCCATGTGGTTTTTTATTCCGCAAAAACAATTTCTTGGATTGCTAAAAAATATAATTTTTCTTTTCAGATCAGCCAAGACCGGGTTGTGGTTTTCAAAGTAGAGGCTGCAAGCCGTATTTGTAATTACAATGCTAAGAGCCTATTTGAAAATGCTTAAAGTCAAGGCTTCTAGAAGCGAATCACAAAGCGCATAGATCCTGAAGTAGGTTCTGGAGCCACGCTGTTCCAAGACACTCGCTGGTTTAAGTTTTGTAAGGCATCACCAAAAGATTTTGATTTTATTTCTGAAACAGCCTCGACCGATATTTTTAAATGGCGTCGCCCGTACAACTGAATAGAATTAGAAAATAATTTATAGGTGACTTGAAACTCATTGGCTTCTTCGACAACAGTGGGGTCTTTTTGTGAATACTCACTGGACGGGATTTCTTGCACTTTAAGCAAGGCCTGATAGCCAACCACTTCATCTTTAGCTGGCTTTTTATTTTTTTTCATTTTGACATCTTGATCTAAAATTTGAACAAGACTTTGTTTAAGATCAATTTGCTGTTCTATGGGAAGGCTTTCATAATCGGGAATTTTTAATAAGGCCTGGTCAAGATCCCAGGATAATTTTTCTTTTTGTTTTTGGCTTAAGGCCGACGTATATAAAAGGTCGGAGTCTTCCATGGGCAAAGTTTGTGCAATCTGTTTGCCCTTAACCGCAGTTTTGGTGGCGTTTGCAAAAGCGGCAGTGGATACAAGTCCGATGGTTAGCGCCAGTAACTGTGCAAAAACCAGTTGTTTTATATTGGATCTTTTCATAAGTCCTCCCCTGTATACCTATTATTCTATTCAAGGGGTGGGCCAGATCTGTTTCATCGCACTTATTGCCAAAAGCTTTATAATGCCCTATATCGGCTCAGTCTGAGATGGCCATAATCGAGCGTCAAAAACCTTTACACGCAGGGACAATTTTGGTCTTTTTTTCACTTTAGGGCCCAAATAGAGCCTTTTCATTGATAAGTTGTGTCAAATTTGTTATAACCTTCTACGGCCAAAATTTATTTTTGGTCCAAGGGGAGGTAATTGGATGACATCATTCAATGTCGGAGATAATGCAGTATATCCTGGTCATGGTGTAGGTCGGGTCACAGCGATTGAGACCAAAGAAATCCTTGGCAGCAAAATGACTTTTTATTCGATTCAGATCATCGAAACGGGCATGAAAATCATGATCCCACAAAACAATGTGGAGTCCGTGGGCCTAAGACCTATTATATCTAAAACTGAAGCCAGCAAAGTGGTGATGATTTTAAAAGAAAAAGACGTAAAGGTAGATACCCAAACCTGGAATCGCCGTTACCGCGAATACATGGAGAAAATTAAAACCGGTTCGGTTTTTGAAATTGCTGAAGTTTTACGCGATTTGTTTTTGTTGAAAGCCGATAAAGAGCTTTCTTTTGGTGAGCGTAAAATGTTGGACAATGCACGGGCGTTGCTGTTGAAAGAGCTGACGTTGGCCATTGACCATCAAGATTTGTTTCAAGAGGATGAAGTTAAAGCCATCTTTGGAATGAACTGATTGTCGATTGAAATTGTAATAGACTTATAATACTCCTGTTGAGATCCAACAGGAGTATTTTTTTATGCCCACCACTGACAACTCTTTTTCTGAAGCCCGCGTCCGTTTTGCCCCTTCTCCCACAGGTTATCTGCATGTTGGCGGTGCAAGAACCGCCTTGTACAATTACCTAGTGGCCAAAAAAAACAATGGAAAATTTATTTTGCGCATTGAAGACACGGATGAGGCCAGGTCAACCCAGGAGTCTTTGCAGGGAGTGGTGGATGACTTGGTTTGGTTGGGCCTTCTTTGGGATGAAGGTGTTGACCCTAAAACCCTGGCCGACATGGGCCCCCATGCTCCTTACCGGCAAAGTCAAAGAAATGAAATTTATCAAAAATACGCGCAGCAGTTACTGACTGATGCCAAAGCTTATTATTGTTTTTTAACCGATGAAGAGATCGAAGCGCAGCGGGCCCAGGCCAAGGCCGAAGGGCGTCCACCCCAAGTCAATAGCCCCTATCAAGATTGGCCCCTGGCTAAAGCCTTAGAAAAAAAACAGGCTGGTGAAAAAGCCACCGTGCGTTTTAAAACGGGGCACCTGAAAAAAGATTATGTTTTTACCGATCTGGTGCGGGGAGAAGTGAAATTTCCATCGGACATGGTGGGGGATTTTGTTATATTAAGATCCGATGGCATGCCGGTGTATAATTTTTGTTGCGTGGTGGATGATCACTTGATGCAAATCAGTCATGTGCTGCGGGCGGAAGAGCATTTGCCCAACACTCTTCGACAAATGATGATTTATGAAGCCATGAATTGGCCCTTGCCGCAATTTGCCCATATGTCTTTGATATTGGATGATGATCGGCAAAAATTATCCAAGCGCCGTGGGGCTGTGGCCTGCGGTCAGTTTAGGGAAGAGGGCTATTTGCCCTCGGCGATTTTAAATTTTATTGCTTTGTTGGGATGGTCGCACCCTGAAGGCAAAGAAATTTTAAGCCTGGAAGAAATGATTTCTAGTTTTGATGTTTCACGCTTGAACAATGCCGGGGCCATTTTTGACCGGGTGAAATTGAAATGGATGAATGCGACTCACCTGCGGGCTTTGTCGGATCAAGATCTGTGGCAGTTGATTGAACCTTACTTGGTTAAAGCCGGTTTAAAATTTGCTGAACCCACGGCATGGCAAAACAAATCGGTGCAGGTTTTTAAAACCTCCATGGAAATTTTGTCGGATGCGGTGGCTTTGTACAAACCCTTGCATGATGATTCTTTTGCTATCGCTGATGAGGCTGCGGAAGTCTTCACTTGGCCCACCACGCCCGCCGTTTTACAGGCTTGGAAGCAAGGGGTGCAAAATTTTTCTGGGGATCATTTGCAGGAGGCTGACTTTTTAGCTTTACAAGATCAAGTGAAAGTCGCCGCTGGTGTTAAAGGCAAGCAGTTGTTTATGCCCATACGGGTGGCGGTGATTGGACAACCCCATGGGGCAGAGTTAAAAATTCTGGTGCCTTTGATGAAAAAAGAGTCTTTGTTGAAACGCGTGGATTTAGTGCTACAAAAAGCCGGTTGTTGAGGGGTAAAATAAGCATAGAGGAATGGGTAAAGACTGACAAACATCAACTTGGACCGGAGAGATCTTGCCGTGGCTTTAAAAATTCACAACAGCGAAAAACAAAAATTAGAAGAGTTTGTGCCCTTAACCCCGGGGCAAGTGAAGATGTATGTCTGTGGGCCTACGGTTTACAATCTTTTGCATGTGGGAAATTTTCGTGGCGTGGTGTTTTTTAACTTGGTTCGCCACTGGTTGGAGTATTTGGGTTTCAAGGTGGAATACCTGCTGAACTTTACCGATGTGGATGACAAGATCATTCAAAAAGCCCTGGAAGAAAAAACCACCCCGACAGAGTTGAGTGAGCGTTACATCGCCGAATATAAAAAAGATTTTGCTAGCCTGGGATTGACTCCCCACGAGGCCAATCCGAAGGTGACAGAAAATATAGATTCTATACTTCAAATGGTTTCGCAATTGATAACTGAGGGCAAAGCCTACGAAAGCCAAGGCAGTGTTTTATACTCCATCGAAAGCTTTGCTGATTATGGTCGCCTGAGTGGTCGTAACCCTGAACAACTGCTGGCCGGGGTTCGCATTGAGGCTGACACCAGTAAAAAAAATCCCTTGGATTTTGCCCTGTGGAAAAGCGCTAAACCGGGAGAACCCGCCTGGGAATCCCCCTGGGGGCCGGGCCGCCCTGGCTGGCATATTGAATGTTCGGCGATGATTCAATCCCACTTTGGTGAGCAGATTGATATTCATGGTGGAGGGATGGATTTGATCTTTCCCCATCATGAAAACGAAATTGCCCAAAGCGAAGGCTGCAGTCACAAGGTTTTTGTAAAATACTGGATGCACAACAATATGTTGAATTTTGCTGGGCAAAAAATGTCTAAATCCTTAGGCAATATTTTAAGTCTGCGGGAATTTTTGCAGCAGTACCCTGCGGAAGTTTATAAGTGGATGATGTTGAGTGTGCATTACCGCAGTGTGTGTGAATTTAGTGATAGCGCCATTGAAAAATCCATTGCGGGCCTGGCGCGGATTTATTCGGCCTTGGCGGTGGCGGAAGAGTATGTGGCCATGGCTGGATGGAATGTGCCGTCTGTGGGGGCAACCGATTTTGCGGCGGTGAGTGATGCAAAATTAGCAGCCTCTTTGCAACAAGAGTTCGCTTTGGTATGGACAAAGATTTGTGAAAAAATGAATGATGATTTTGCCACCCCCGAAGTGGTGGCGATTGTTTTTGAACAGGTGCGCTTGTTCAATGCGAAAGTTAAACGAGGGCTGTCAGGGCCTGGGACCTTGAAGGTCGCGGGGCCCAGTTTATTGTTGGTGATTTTACTTAAAAAACTAGGATCGCTGATGAGCCTGTTTCAACAGCCGGGCAAGGATTTTTTATTTGCTTTGGATGACTTGTTATTGAAAAAAAGAAATCTGCAACGATCAGAGATTGATCGTCTGGTGCAAGAGCGCTGGCAGGTGCGTTTAAACAAAGATTTCAAACGCTCGGATGAGCTGCGTGATCAATTGACCGCCTTGGGGATTTTGGTCAGTGATACGGCCGCCGGCAGCTTTTGGGAAGTCGCCAAAGCCCCATCCTAAAACTCGCAAATTCTGCGTTGCCCCCTCTTTCGCTTCCTTGCGACGTGGGGGTACCACGCCTCAGTCACTCATTCGGGTGACGCCTTGACTTTGCGAATTTTAGAATGGGACCAAGTAATCAGTGGGGCCGGATGTGCAATGTTATTTCAGCTAATAATGGTTGAAATAAACCTATAATGGTTATATATTACCAATATGAAGGCTCATCTAAGATATTATGTCAAAAATAAAGTTCATGATCGATACGTGATAGAGCTTTCGATATATGAAGTTGGTATTTCATCGAAGTATCCTGACGGCATCAAATATGGTTTGATATGCAAGGATCTTAAGAATGGCGATTACGTTCTTCTTGATAACCATCATCCAAAAGGGCCGCATATGCATATTAACAATCGTGAGTTTGCTTATGAATACACAGATGATGAGAGTCTAATAAATGACTTTGAAATGATAGTCTTAAAAGAACTTGGAGTGAAGCTATGAAAAAGTTAATTGTTTCCATTAAGTCCTCAAGTGAAACATTATCTGCCTTTAAGAAGGCGCTGAAAAGTGCTCGTAAAGGTAAATTGAAGGGCGATCACTTAGAACTGTCTTTTGATAACAAGAAAGACTTTGATCGCTTTGTTAAAAATTTGGGTATCTTATCGGCAATCTTGATTCACAAGCCCAAGTCGGTTTATGAATTGGCTAAATTGGTTGATATGGATGTTTCTAACCTTAATAAGATCATAGTTTTCTTTGAGGCAGCTGGAGCAATAAAAATTATAACATCTACTGTAGCAGGTAGAACAGTGAAGACGCCTATTGTTGAATATCAGCAGATTGAATTTGATTTAAAGGCGGCCTAACACAAGCTACAGAATGATTTCTTTGATGACCCAGTTATTATTTGAGTGAATAATAAACTCTTATGGACAAGACTTGGAAAAAAAGTTCAGTCGAAATTGAAGGAAATACATTAGAGTTTATTGAAAAAGGAAATGGGGAAACGGTGATTTGCTTGCATGCAATCCCCGGCGGCTACGACGACTATTCGGGAGTCCTGGACGCGTTATCGACATCGCATCGATTAATAGCCGTCGCGTGGCCTGGATATGGCGTTGACCCTGCCCCTGCCCCTCACGCAGTGGCCCCCGAAAAATTTATTCAAGAAGTTCAGGGCTTTTTGAAAGCGGTCGATTAATTCCATTTACTTTTGAGCTAAGGTTGGGAGCAGCCGGCGGGTCTTGAGTTATTAAAATTATTTAAAATCTGTGTGCGCCCCATGCTGGATTCCACTTGGCTGGATCTGCGATCCACCAGCATCATGACACTGAAATCAACAATATTGATACAGCCTTCGTCTTTGGGATCATCCCAAAATCGATA
The DNA here is from genome assembly GCA_049315665.1 of Pseudobdellovibrionaceae bacterium. Taxonomy (GTDB): domain Bacteria; phylum Bdellovibrionota; class Bdellovibrionia; order Bdellovibrionales; family Bdellovibrionaceae; genus JBMOJS01. The sequence goes on from JBMOJS010000023.1 coordinate 9,760, forward strand.
ATATTTAAAAGTGGTCGGATCGACCCTGGCAGATAAATCTTTGGTCAGTGAAAAACGCACTTGAAATCGATCAAAATTAAATTTTTCATTGGTCACATCTAAAAAAGTTTTTTGATTGTTAAAATCATTTTGACTGGTGCGAATCAGTTTTTTCTTATTGGTGTCGACACACAGATATTCGGTGTCAGAAATATAAAGCATCGAATTGGTTAAAAAACGCAAGGTTGCATCGGGTGTTTGCACTTCGTCCAAAGCATTTTTAGGCATTTCTAAGTCCATGGCGGTGTAGGTGTATAACCTGGGAGTGCCATCGGGATTAAGCCGAGTATCTACATCATCAAAAGGATCTTTGTCTGTATTGGCAATTTTTCGAATGGCCGCAACTTTATAGCGGCGCACGATATAGCCGTCGGCTTCGAACAGAATAACTTCTTTAGGGGCAAGGGTGGCATCAACGGGGTGCAATTCATCTTCGCCGGGGACATAACTGACCCGCAGTTCGTGGGTAGGACCCACAAGGCCCGACGAGGACTCTTGCCAAGAGCGCAGCAAGCGCTTGGGATTGAACTTCTTGCGTAAAGAGGTCATGCGTAAAATAGAATAGGTTTCGGTTTTTGCAATAGGGTCTGCATCGTACTTACAAACCGTAGGAAAGGCATTTTGCATGGCTATAATACCGTGGTATTTTTTATCATTGCCAGTGTAATTTTCTGGGGGATCTAAACGCACACTGTTGCCAATATATTTAGACAAATCATTGACCTGAATATCAAATTCAGTTTTTAAGCCCATCTCTGTTCCCGATTTATTGACTGCGGTTTGGGCTTCCAGCATTAAACTTAAAATCGAATAAATCACTAACATAGATAAAGCACTGGCAATCAAGACTTCAATAATAGTAAAACCTTTTTTGTTTTGCAGGGGATTTTTTAGAAAAAGGTTTTTATTTTTCATGCTGACCTAGGTCCTTTATTTTCTAAAAATAATGATCGATTGATTGTTAAAGGCCATAGAGTCTTTGGTTTTGGCAATGATTTCGAACTGCCGTAAAGTGTTGGCGTATTCGGGAAGTTTTAAACTGGCAGCGGGAGTAAAGGTGATTTCTGCTGGGGCTGCCGTTTGCGGTTTAGTCACCTTCCAAACCACTGAAATTTCATCAATAGCGATATTAGGTTCACAAGATCCGCCGATGGGGGAATAATTATTTTCTGATACAAAGGCGCCACGGGTTTTGTAAATACGCACCCGGCAGCTGTTCAAATCAGGAAGTTGACTTAATAAGGTGCCATTGACCTCGACCACATTTTCGGCAATCAACTGGCGCATGATATCTTGTTTTTCAAAAGCGGTGACGCCGGAGTACTGATTGACAATAAATTGACTGACCACATAAGCCATGATGCTGCCGACGCCGAACAAAATAAGCAGTTCTAAAAAAGTGTAGCCGTTATTTTTATAAATAATATTCATATCAATTCCCTGAAGTGATCACAGATGGAAGTTCTAAGTTTTTTAAAAAAGCTAAGTTTCTAAAGTTATCTGCCACTGGCAAGTTGACGAATGTGTAATAACCGCCATTGATTCGCAGACCCGTGTTTTGGCTTGGACCTGGGATGCAGGAGGTTGCTGGTGCTGGAGGCATCCTGATGTGGCGATCACTGATGTCAAAGGGGATTTCTGGATTGTTACCAAAAACAAATTCGCGGTAGTCATGTTCCCGCACAGATAGATTGCGCTTGTTCAATGGAACCTGATCTGAAAACCCCACCCGAACAATGGCCCCGGCAAAACGAATGGCCGCATTGTAAGAAACTTGATTGCTGGCCTGCAGGTTAAACACATAGGGCATGTAGCCGCCGGTGACTTCGGACTTGGGCGGCCCACATCTGCTTTCTGAATAAAAATTACTGTCCACATAGGGGATCAGATCGGCCGAAGTGGCTGCCCCTGCACTGGCCGGAGCATAGGGAAAGGGATTGCCACCAAAAGCATAGGCATAAGGGGGATTGCTGCCCACGCGAAATGGAGTGAAAGGTAAGGGGGAGTTGCAGGCTCGATTGGCATTATTCCCGGCGCCGTAGCGGTCTGCGCTGTTTACCCCGCCATCAGGTTCATCAAACATACAACCATTGAACCAAGTGTAGCGGTGACTGTTGGCCATGATGGCCCACAGGCCTCGTAGCGCCAGGCCGCTGGGGCGACTGCCGCCACGGGGGTCATCCCAGCGCATGGGCGTGGCTGGTGGATTGTCGGCCACTTGGTTTTGTTCAGAAGTGATCAAGGCAATATTTTCTATTTTCACATTGCGCACGCCGTACTTAAAGCCATCATTTTCTTGCTTGATCCAGTCAGTGACAATATGCCGGCGGGGCTTGATAACACCAGTGACCACGGGGAACATGTCTTTCAACTCATTGACATTGGTGTAAAGATAACCCGGAGTTAAGATTTGAATTTCTTCAGGCATAATAACAGCCATCTTCAAAGGAGTCAGTCGGGTTGCAGGATCTAGATCTGTACTGTCACTGTTGAAGTAGGTTTCGCGCACCACGCCGGGATTGGCTACCAGAGGCGATGAAGTTGGTAAGGCTAGATCGGGTTGGAAAGGGCGAAAGGCGGTTTTGGATTCATTAATAATAAAGACAGAAAAACGATCACGAACAGTGCTGTCGGTCATGCCAGTCCATAAGCCCTTGCTGCTTTCTTGCGCTATTTCAACTGGGGTTTTGGCATAAATGACTCTACGCAAGTGGGAACCTTCTTCGACAGCATTGGAAGTGTAAGTGGATAAATCAAAATTGTTTAATTGAGTTTCTAGGTTTTGTAGGCGCAGTTTTTTAACCTGGGGGCAAGAAAGGCCGGCAGGGTTGGACACATAGGATTTCAATAAACTGTAATCGGAAATATCGCAATCCACTTCAGAAGGCAGCACTGTGGCTTCATCCACCACCATTCCGCACAAGGCCGCATCCTCTTGAAAGGCATCCATATTGTCCCAGTCAATTTTATTGATATTGTTGGGTTTTACTTCTTCAGGTTTGGCCAACAGAATATTATCTAGACCGGCGTTGGTGCGCCAGGCTTCAAAACCACGAGGAAAGCTCCAGCTGGCCGAGCAGTAGCGGCTGGTGGCGGTGTAGGTCCAATCTGTGGTCAAACAAGTGTAGTTGCCTTGATTGAAATTGCCCCAAGTATTTCTGTAGTGAAAAAAGAAAAAATTGCTGACCAAGCTGTTTAAATAACCACCGCTGTCCACCGCGGTTTCGTCAAAATACGGGAAAGTCGGTTGGTTGAACAAGGCCCAAGGGTAAACATATTTACTGACATTGTCTTGGGTGGCGGTGCCGGTGACGTTGCCGCTGCGAATGGCTTCAACCTGATCCAGGGCCAGGCGATAGTCATTGGTGATCATGGCCACACTGCCAATGTTTTGACCTAATTTATTACCCCCGGGTTGAGCGATAACAAGTGCAGTGGAATTGAGCAGATCCGCAGGATAATCTGGATAGGCTTGGGCCGGGCCAGGACCAGTATTGGTAAAAACAGGATCTAAGGCATAGGCTTTGCCATAATAAATCCCCTGGGGAATTTCGATTTTATCGGCTTGAATAATGGTACCTACACCAACAGGGAATTCTACAGGCTTTGGATCATTGTAGCCATAGCTTTTGTAGGTGTCGGGTGGGCCCAAGGCAAAAGGAAAAGTACGATCTGTTTTAGGAATGATGCTACTTTCAATTCTTAAACGGCTGGCAATTTGAATGCGTCTAGAGCCAGCAATCAATCCTGAAGGGGTATTGCGATCGGCGGTGGATTTACCAATCACCACATCATTGCTGGGGTCTGTGCCGTTGGAGGTGCTAAGATAAAGGTAGTCTGCCATATCATACATCTTGTGGTATTTGGTGTATTGAGTTTTGTAGCCGCTTTTTTCTCCATCAGCGACCAACAGGATCATGCGTTCGGCCGGAATATAGTTGCCAGTGACGGTGAATTTAAAACCATTGCTGAATTGACCTTCAACTTTAAAGTTTTTAGAACGCAGACATTGAGCATCCGGAGGAGGCTCCCAAAGCCTACGCCGGAGTGCGGCCTCTAAAAGTAAAAAACTGGATTTGGTGCTTTCTTGCAAAACAAATTGATCCCAAGTTTTAGCAGACATGCCGGTTTTACGATTCATCATAGAGGCTGAAATGCTGACCAGAATGGGAATTTGCACCAAGATCATCAGTACGATGATCAGACCACTGCCCTTTTCATTGGATAGATGTTTACCGAACAGCAAGGTCTTCCCCCTTCGAATCACGTGGACTTAGGTGCTTGCCTTTATCATTATATTTTAACAAGTATTGTGATTTAAAAACAAATTTAACTTTGCTTCGTCTTAAAATAATACAATCAACATGCATGAGTGACACTAGGATGCGATGCTGATTTCAACAAAAAAGGAGGAATTGTTGGCCAGGTGAAAGGGAATCACTAAAGATACACCACGAACAAGGTCATTGTCAGGGTCTTCTTTTTTAATAACAATGGGGATAGCCATATCCATTTTATAGCCCAACTGATTTAAGGTGGTTTTAGAAGATCCATAAATCATATTGGTGAACTCACCAACAGCATCGCACACGTCTTTATTTATATTGGGGTATTTTTCGCCAAGCATGTTTTCTATCAAGGTAAAAATACTTGTGCTGGAGTACCCAATAATCAGCACCCCTTGCAAAGGTGGAGAAGACATTTTAACATAGCCAGCAACATCCGCCTTCATGCCAGCACTTTTTTCGATATAAGCTTTACCAGGGGTAACAACTGTATTGGTCATGTCCTGCATGGTTTTAGTGACTCCTCCAACAAAAGCACTGATAAGGTTTTTATCGAAGAGGGGATTTGAATTTTCTAGTTTAGGTGCTGTAGACATTGATGTTGTTTCCTTACAATGATTCGTTAGGCAGCCCTAGGTGTTGATTTTGTGCCATGATGCAGTTCCCAAACTTTTTTTAATTTATCATTAAGTATCTTAGAGTTGAAAGGTTTAACCACATAATCCGAAACCCCAGCTTTTACCGCCCCTAAAATATTCTTTTGTTCGTTTTCTGCAGTCAATATAATAAACGGAGTATTTTTGAAGCGATCCTCGGACTTGCAGTACCTTAAAAGATCTATTCCTTGCATGATGGGCATATTCCAATCTGAAATAATAACACCAAAGGGGTCTCCTTTTGCATTGGCTTCTTGCAGAGCCGGGACTGCTGTTTTGCCATCGTCGACTTCTATTACGTTTGTAAAGCCCAGCTCACCTAAAACCTTGCATATGACTCTTCGCACTGTTGTGGAATCATCAACAACTAAAAATTTTGTGCTTTCTGAGAACATAGTAACTCCTTAAATTCTTTTGCAGAAGTAAAATTCTTATGACATATCGGTCCAGTTTTTTAAAACTAGAGTCCAAATCTATTGCGAAAACTTAAAAAAGTTGTCAGACTTAAATACAGGTGTTGGTGCTTTTTGAGACATGAGTCTGGAAAGTGCTCTGTTTTTGATACATGATTTATTAAAAACGAACAATTTAGCGGGAGGGAGCAAGGATGCTCAGAGATGTGTTGATCCAAAAGGGTCTTTCGAACAGAGAAGCCGAGGTAGCGGAACTAGTTTCAAAAGGTTTGTCCAACAAAGAAGTGGCCAACCAACTTTTTGTCACTGAAAAAACAGTGAAGTTTCACCTCACAAACATTTACAAAAAAATGAACGTCAAGTCTAGAGCACAATTGATTGTGTGGTGCTTGCCTCATTTGGGTTTTGTTGAGACTGAAGCTAGAATCGAAAGCGCTGCTAATGCAGCGGCAGCTGTTCATTCAGCTTCGATTGCTTCAGCAGCACAAACCATTCCTGCGGGATCGGTGACGGTAGCTGCTGCTACAACAACCTTGCCCACGTCGACTCAGGGTGGTATCCGTGGCAATGGCAATTCAGACATTGGCGCCATGGGAATCTGATTTTGAAAAAAAAGGGTCATAACACTTGAGAGCTTCTAAACCAGTTTCTGCTTCGCAAGTGATTATGACCCAATTAGTTCTGCCAACCCACACCAACGCTTTGGGTACGGTGTTTGGTGGAACTGTGATGTCCTGGATTGATATCGCTGCTGCGGTGTGTGCCCAGCGGCATTCAAACAAAGAAGTGGTTACCGCCAGCCTGGATGCAATGAATTTTATTGCTCCGATCTTTAAAGGCTGGGTGGTTAACTTAAAAGCCAGTGTTAATTTTGTTTCTAATTCATCCATGGAAATCGGCGTTCGTGTGGATGCTGAAAATCCGCGCACTAATGAAATCATTCATACTGCATCGGCGTATTTGACCATGGTGGCCCTGGGGCCTGATGGTAAGTCCACTCAAGTTCCAGACATTGAGTTGCTGACTGAAATTGAAAAAGTGCGCAACAAGGATGCCCTTGAGCGGCGTGAAGTCCGTCTGCAACTTAAAAATAAAAAATGGAGATAGTGGCAAAGCTATCGTGGGATTTTTTTTAAAGCTTCAAGCTTGCTTTGCGCAAAACTAATCAGCTCTGCAAAAGTCACATCTTGAGTTTGTGAAATAGGTAAATAAAAACTTTTATTGAATTCAGCCGGGGGAACAACTTCCCGCAAAGACTGCAGTGTTTTGGCATGCAGTTTAGACATTTGCAGAAGGGACCAATCTATATCATGAATATTTTTATAAATTTCTTTGCGTTGAATGGCTTCTGATAAGGAATGGCGAATGGTTTCAAAAGCCGTGGGCTTTTCAATCAACTTGATAATACCCAAATTCACAGCCTTGATGGCCGAGGCCGTATCTAAGTGCCCTGACAGTAAAATCGACGGAAAAAAGTGTCCTTTTTTTTGCGCCTCTTCAATCATTTCAACGCCCGACATTTTGGGCATCTTTAAATCCGAGATCAGCACTTCACAGGCATTGGGCTGATTTTTTTGTTCTAAAGATTCTAAAAATAACCTGGGATCATTGAAGGTGCTGACATCATATTCACCCTCTAGCAAAGATTGAAAAAGCTGTGTCAGCTCTACTTCATCATCCACAATGGCTATCTTAGATTTTGGTCGAGTAAAATTCAATACCATATGCCTGCCTATCGGCAGATCTAAGGAAAACTTAAACTAAATACTCTTTCCAGCGGTGGATTTGCGCCGGAGTCATATGGGCATAACAAACGGTGCCTTCGCTGGCTGTCTCTTTTCGGGTCAACTGGGTTTCACGATTTAAATCGTAAATCAAGTGCTCCTGACTTTTTGGAAAGTACAACTGCAAGGGAGTCTGTAGCTCGCTGACAGATTCGGCCATCAGTTTTTTAAGTTGTTCGAGGCCCTGGCCGGTTAAAGCACTGACGAAAATTCTTGGAAATTGTTTAACACGAAACTGTTTATCGATGGGAGCTAAATCCACTTTGTTAAAAACATGGATGATTTTTTTATCCTGCCACTGGAACTCTTGGATCAGGGCTTCAACCACTTCAATCTGTCGTTCCATATTGGGTGAAGACAGATCCACCACATGGATCAAAACATCGGCTTCGGCAGACTCTTCTAGAGTGGCTTTAAAGGCTTCAATCAATTGGGCGGGAAGTTTACGAATAAATCCCACCGTGTCTGTGACCACAGATGGTGGTCCATCGGCCAAAAAAACCTTTCGGGTGGTAGGATCAAGGGTGGCAAAAACTTGGTTTTTAACCATGACTTGGGCCCCGGTCAGACGATTCAGCAAAGAGCTTTTTCCAGAGTTGGTGTAGCCGATCAAAGCAAAGCTAGGCACTTCGTGACGGCGGCGGGAGTGCCGGTGTTGGGCGCGGTTTTTGCGCACTCCATCTAATTTTTTTCGAATCACGGCCATGCGTTCACGGATGCGCCGGCGATCATTCTCTAAGGCCGTTTCCCCAGGGCCACGGGTGCCAATTCCGCCACCTTGTCTGGATAAAGACCCCATCCAGGCATCCACCATGCGGGGCATTTGGTCCAGCAATTGCGCCAATTCCACCTGCAATTTGCCTTCAAAAGTTTGTGCCCGTTGGGCAAAAATATCTAAGATCAATTGATTGCGGTCTAGAACTTTCAGTTGAATGGCTTGCTCTAAATTTCTTTGTTGCACGCCAGACAAGTGATGATCAACTACGATGAGATGAGCGCCCAGTTCTTTACAAAGTTCGGCCACTTCTTGCACTTTGCCAGAGCCCATCAAAGTGGCAGGGTTCCACTGGGGCAGGGTCTGGACCACTGATCCAACAACTTCACCGCCAGCCGCGGCCACCAGCTCTTCCAATTCAAAAAGATTTTCTTTGATTTCACCAAGGGGTTCTGATTTTAAACCCACTCCGACAACAATGACACGGTCATTTTTTTTCAAGCGATCCGTAGGTACAAAGTTTTGTGACAAATCTGTGAGCCTCCATAAGCCAATAAGAGTGTCCTCTTTATAGCCTAGACTTAGTTCAGGAAAAAATAAAGTTTTTTATTTGTCTTAATTTGAAACAATTTGATTTTTTAACCCTGTAAGCCGAAGCGGATAAAGTACAATAAAGTAATTGCATTTCAGGGGTTTAACGTGAATTTTTCTGTGGGTAAAATCAATGTTTTCAATTCCTTTATTTGCGGCTGTACAGTTGTATTGATCAGTTCGTGCGGAATTAAAACTAAAATTGAAGACCCCATTGCAAGTGTAGATCCAAAAACTCCTACGACAACAGAAACCAAACCAACGGCATTGCTGACTGGTGTGCCAACTGGGACTAACAATACAACCACTTTGGGAGTTTCGGTTTATGGAACCAAAGTCAGCAATTACAAATACAAAGTGGGGGTCAGCGGCACTACGGATTGTACGTCGTCCACGGGCTATTCTGCTTCGACGGTAGTAGCCACATCCATCACCGCTAATATTTCTGCTGTGGCCGATGGGGAAGTTAAAATTTGTGTCGTGGGTGGTGATACTTCTGGGGTTTGGCAAGATTATTCTTCGGCCACTTCTGCCACGTGGACCAAAGATGCTACTCCCCCCACAGTGACATTGACGGGAACACCTACGGGCACCAACAACACCACCACTTTGGCGATCACCGTGGGTGGCACCGGTGCTATCAGTTACAAATACAAAGTGGGGGTCAGCGGCAGTACAGATTGCACATCGTCCACGGACTATTCTGCATCGACAGTGGTAGCCACTTCAATCACCGATAGTATATCCGCTTTGGCCGATGGCACGATCAAGATCTGCGCTGTTGGTGTGGACAGTCTGGGCAACTGGCAGGCCTATTCTTCGGCCACGTCAGCCACATGGACCAAAGACACTGCGGCGCCCACGGCGACCCTGTCTGGGGAGCCCACAGGCACCAGTGGGATCACCACCTTGGCCATCACCGTCGGTGGCACTGGCGTTGCTGCTTATTTGTATAAAGTCGGTGTCGCTGGCAGCACGGATTGCACGTCGTCATCGGGATATTCTGCATCGACAGCGGTGGCCACATTGATCACTGATGATATTTCAGCCCTGGCTGATGGGTCTATCAAACTGTGTGTCGTTGGGTCCGACAGTGCG
>JBMOJS010000024.1:0-19327 GCA_049315665.1 Pseudobdellovibrionaceae bacterium
AGTGTAAAGGATGTCTCCGGTATAAAGTGTAAAGTATCTATCCGGTATGGACCAAATTATTTTTTTCTGCATTTTGAATGATGGAAAGAGCTGCACGATCTTTAACAGATCCGCCGGGATTTAAAAATTCGGCCTTTGCTAATATTCGACAGCCTGTTTTTTGCGACAGCCCAGCCAACTCTATTAAAGGTGTGTGACCTACAATTTGATCGGATGAGCCTGTACGCATAATCAACTATAAAAAATTAAGATTTAGGTTGAGCAGCACTTTTATTTTTTGCCGCTTTTTCTTCAGGAGTCATTCCCCACGGAGAGCTTTTAGCGCCTTCACGTCCGCCTTTTTTAGGGCCACGACGATCAGACTTGCTAGGTGGAACAAATTTAGTTAATTCCACAATATCTACCAAGTAATGAAATTCTTCGACTTTTTGATATTTGGCCGGAGCCGTTTCACCTTCTGCAAAGCTCACAACCACTACACGGCGTACAGCTGTTTTATCAACCACAAGGTCTGATGCTGCTAAAATATGTTTTAGTTTGTCGCCTTCCAATTTAAAGGACTCACCAATAGCGGCTGAAACCTCTTCTGGGGTTTTACCTTCTGTAGTTAAGGTGGTTTTTGCAGCTAAAACTTTTTGTAAAAGTGGGTATGCGAATTCTGTCACTGATTTCATGTGGACCTCGACCGGGTAAGACTGCGCTGATAGCAACACAGACATGTATGAATGGTGGCTTGGGACGGAATTGAACCGCCGACACAAGGATTTTCAGTCCTCTGCTCTACCGACTGAGCTACCAAGCCGCTTGCAATTTAAAGGAAATCTTTGATTACCTTTGCCATTAGCCTAAGTCAACAAAAAGCCATGCAAATAAAAGGATGGTATTTATCAACTTTTGGGGACAAGCCTTGTAATAACAATGAAAAGGATCTGAAAGGCACTGGGAGTCTAATTATCAAGTTCTTTTTGGGTTCTGTAAGTTCTATTTGCTCCATGCATGGCCTGAAGCACACTGTTCATTTGCAAAATAGGATCCTCTGAGAAAGGAATATTTAATTTGTGCGTCAAATTTTTGACCACTTCAACTTCAGGGCTTGTTTTTAAAAGCTCATCTACTAGTTTTTGCAAAAGATCGTCTGATAACTTTTGATTTTTTTTATCCATTGAAAACACTGTATCACTGGGAATTTATAGATTGCAAAAAATTTTGTAGCAAGGGCCCAAAAAGCAGTAACAAAAACGCAGGGAATAATAATAGCAGCAATGGAATCATGATTTTAAAAGGCAACTTTGTCAGGGACTGTTCGATTTCTTTTTCAGCCCCCTCTACAAACTCTTGCTCGATCTGTGATAAAAAGCTGTATATGGCCTCGCCACGCAGGCCTCTTTCTAAAACACTCAATAAAATCTTTCTTTGTGAAGATTTTTGACGGTGCAAAATTTCTGCTAAAGGCAACCCCTGCTGAAGTCGCCAAAGCCATTCACTGATTTCCTGATGCCAAAGATCGTCGGACCTTGCTTGTGATACTTTAATATAACATAGAATTCCATCTTTACAGGATCGGCCTCTTTCTAAAGATCTTTTGATTTGCCATAAAAGCTGTAAGGGTTGGGCTACATTTTCCATTTATATGACCTTCCGATATTTAAAATCAGTGTTTGACCAACTACAAAACAGATAAAAGACCCAACTATAATCTTTTTATGCTGATGCCATTCAAAATAATTGATCACAAATATAAGTAATGAGAAATAAAGCATAGCCATCAATCCGGCTTGAATGCGGGCCTGTAAGGTGATTTGTCCGGACTTATGTCGAAACTTTTCTTGCAGTCTTAATTGGGATCGGTAATGACGTATATTTTCAGCCACTTTCGTTTGTAAATAAGCAATTTCTTTAAGTTCTACAAAAAAACTTTGAATTCTATTTTTCACTTCCATGTTTGATTTTTCATTCAAAAAGATCTCGATATAAATATCATTGAGTAAAAGTCGCAACCCCTGGGGTTGAAAATCAATGGCTTCACGGACAGAAAACTTAAAATCTTTACCGGATTGCAATGAAAGTAGAATTTGGTCCAGCAAATCAATACGAATCGATGCTAACTTGGATTCTAGATATCGATTCAGTAACCAAGGCATGCTTTTATAGAAAATGACTTGAATAAATAAGAAAAAAAAGCCCCATTGAATACTAATAAAAAAACTGATCGCATCCATCAAAGCCAATACCACATTGATTTTCACAAAAATTTGCGCTTTATTTTTTGCTAAAGAAATGTTTTTCATCGATTCAAGAAAAATCCGATAACTGACGATGTATCCGATGAAAGAAAATAGAAAATGCATAATCATGAGGTCCTCTTTTCTAGAATTAACATCTCAAAATTTATGCAAGTGAAATATTTTGTTGACGAGCGCGCTCAATTTGTGAAAACTAAAGTTAAGAAGAAAAAGGGCAACAATAATAACATGCATACAAAATGCATTGAGAAGGAGCAAAAAATGGCAGCAAAGAAAAAAGCCACTAAAAAAGTAGCTAAAAAAGCCACTAAAAAAGTAGCTAAAAAAGCTACTAAAAAAGCTAAGAAATAGTATTTCTAAGCGAAACTAAAAGGGCTGACCTAAGGTCAGCCCTTTTTTTTATCAAAAATAGTAAAGAATCCCTATTCCACCATAGGGCAAAGCGCGAACCTCGGACACCTCTGTTAACAAAGATACCTCACCATAAAAAGACAATCCTGCTAAATCACCAGACAATTGATTGTACTGGGCCCCAAAGGTTGCAACAGCAAAATTAACTCCATACTGGCCGGTTCTTTTTTGTTCTTGGTCCAAAGCTTGATCTAAAACCGAAGAGTCTTCATAACTGTTTTTAGTGGATGAGCTGGAAGCATTATACCAGCGTGAATAGCCCAAAGTAAAAAAGGGCGATAGGTAATCCCCTGAAAAATTGTGTTTCCAGGCTAGCCAAAACGAATTGTTATTGGATAAGTTACTGAAACCCACCACTGCGCCATTTTCATCTTCAAAATTAAGATCTAAAATTAAACCTGCAGCCGACAAGCCTCCACCCACAGCAATCCCTGCGCCAACTTTTAAATCTTGACGTAAAGACGAAGATAGATTATCTAGGTACGTAATATTTTGCTGACTGGATTCATCCTCAGCATGGGATGAATCCGTCCAGGCCAACCCTAAGCAAAACGACAAAATTATGAATGAACTTAGTTTAGATAACATATGGGCTCCATTTCTTATAAAATTTTAGCTTTAATACCTTCTTGTTGTAGAAACTTTCTTATGGCCGGACCGTCCAAGGGCTCAAGTCGAAAAAGTAATTTATGTATAAGGTCATAACTTTCTTCTGCTTTTTTGGACCGCAAAGCCGATGTGAAATAGACCATGTCGTCGCTGATCTTAATAGCATTATCAAGCAATCTTGCAATATCTTTGCTTTTAGTGGTTTTATCTAACAAAACCAAGGTGCGATTAAAATTACTGATCACGCTGTCTAGCTGTGTGATCAAATTAGTCACTGATCCTTCATTTTTCTGAACGATCTCGATGATTTTCCCAGCCAAAGCATAGCTTTGTGAAATCATCTGATCAATGCGTGGCGGATCTTCGCCGCGAACGACGTCAGCATTGGCAAAGACATCAGCACTTAAGGATCCTGGCGTGATTTCTAAAAACTTTTCGCCAATAACACCAGCTAAGTTAATAAAAAACTTAGAGTCTTTACGAACACTGTCCCAGGCTTTTTTATCCAACCCTATTTGTACTCGCAATTTAACTTCTTCGCCGTTAGGCATTTTAAAACCCGGATCAAATGTGATTTTTTTTACTTTTCCGACTTTAATACCCATGACTCGCACCGGAGAGCCCTCATCCAACCCGCCGGCATAATTGAACATTAAGTTCAGTTCTCGTTGACTAGAAAACACGTCCAACCCACCCATAAAATAGGCAAAACCAATAATGCAAAAGATGGACACCAGGACCAAGGCTCCTAGTTTTTGTTCTGATTTCATAATTCCTCCGATGAATTTAGGGCAAACCCTAATAAAAATGACTAAATATATAAGATAAAATAAAATCTAAAATGATAATTGTCATTGAATTCGCAACAACAGCTTTTGTTGTGGATGAACCAACACCTTCAGCTCCGGGTTGGCAGCGAAATCCATAGCTGCAAGAAATCAGCGGAATCACTAAACCAAATAAAAAACCTTTGATCATGGCAAAAGCAAAATCCTGCGGGGCTACAAATCGTCGCATCGATTGCAAAAATACAGATGGTGGATAGCCCAAATAAAAGTCACTGACTAAAAGTGCACTGATCAAGCAAGATGTGTTCGCTAATATAGTTAGAACACAAGTCCCCAAAGCACAGGCCAGCACCCGAGGTGTAACTATATATTGTACAGGACCAATACCTAACATTTTCAAAGCATCAATCTGTTCTGTAACCTGCATAGATCCAACTTCAGACGCATAGCCAGCCCCGACCCTAGAAACCACAAGAAGGGCAGTAACAATGACACCAAGTTCTCGTAAAATCATCATTGAGGCAAATCCTGGCACCATAAAATCGTTTTGAATCACTAACTTCATATGAAATGAAGATTCTAAAACTGTGACTACAGCGGCAAAACTGACACAGACTAAAATTAATAGTAAACTTTGATTGGCCACAAAATAAAACTGCGACAAAAATTCCTTTTTTCTGAATTGAATATTTACTGGGCCCATTTATTAACCCACACCCTGCAAAACAATCCATTGATTGGCCAAATAAGTGGTCAACCAGTCAGCAAAAACAATCATAACCATAGTTGCAACAGCCGTATTAACCACAGATCGCCCAACACCAGCAGCTCCTCCGCCCGTATTGTAGCCAATAAAAGTACAGACGGAAGCCAAGACAAATGCAAAAATCAGACACTTAAATAGGCCGTTAATTATTGAAAATCCAGTCACCAAAGTAGGAATATGTCTTAAATACTCTTCAGGACTAACCCCAGCAAAACCCCATGCCAATAAAGATCCTCCTGCTACAGAGGCTACTAAGCCAATCCCTAATAGAAAAAAACTAGATAGGATAATTCCCACAAAGCGGGGGGCTACAATTTCAATCATCGGATCAGCCCCTAGACAGCGCAAAGCATCTATTTGTTCGGTGATTTTCATAGTGCCTAATTCGGCAGAAGTGTATGCGCCGATCCGACCACTCAACATAAAAGCAATCAACAGTGGTCCTACTTCACGAAAAGTTCCACTGGTGGCCAAGCCGCCTAAATATCCCAAAGCGCCAAATTCTTTCATTTGTAAAGTGAACTGTACCGACATAATTGCGCCAACAAAAAAACCTGCACTCAACGTGATCAGCCAACTTTGTTCAATGATATGCCATATTTGCTGGTAAATTAAAACGCGGTCCACTTTTCTATGAAAAATCATCTTTAAAATTTGGTAAATAAATAATGTGGCTTGCCCCAAAGTTTCTAAAGCAGCACCAATCATAAGTTCACTTCCTGCAAAAAGCTTTGCACTAAGGGCACAGTGCTGTTTTTCATTTCTGCAACAGAGCCCTGAGCCAAAACCTCACCTTGATCTAAAACCACGATGCGATCTGCAATTTCCATAGCACATCTCATGTCATGACTGACAACGATGGATGTGGTTTTGAATTCTTTAGATAATTTATGAATAAGCTGATTGATCACTGTTGTATTGATGGGGTCCAGGCCGGCTGTGGGCTCATCAAAAAGCAAAACCTTGGGCTCTGTAATCACAGTTCGGGCCAAGCTGATTCTTTTTTGCATCCCGTAAGAAACTTCGACCGGCTTTTTGCCAAGTACAGATTCTGAAATTTGAATTTTATTTAACAAAGAGCGAATTTTGTCGCGAATATCCATTGAACTTAGCTTTGATCTTCTTTTTAATGCAAAAGATAAATTTTCTTCAATGCTTAAAGAGTCAAATAAAGCAGGCTGCTGAAACACCATCCCACATTTTTGTCGAATACGAAAAAAATCTGACTCTTCCAATTTAGAAATCTCTTCGCCGTCCAGCCAAATCTCGCCTTCATCGGGGCGTAACAGACCTACCGTGTTTTTAAGTAAAACAGATTTACCAGTGCCAGAAGTTCCTAGAATAAATACGATTTCACCTTGGCCAATCTCTAAATTGATTTTTTTTAAAACTATTCGTGATCCAAATTTTTTTACTAGGTTGATATATCTAACCATCATAGCGACTCGGACAAAGGGCCACTAGCCAGGCCCTGGATAAACTGTTGCACACGCAAATCTGGATGCACTTGCGTCTGTTGTGGATTGCCAGTGTAAATAATTTGTTGATTAGAAACAAAAAATATATCTGTAGCCAACTGAAAGGCTCGATTGACGTCATTAACTACGGCGACCAGTGAGGATGCATTTTTCTTTTGATACTGAATGATCAATTCAATAATACTGCGTGACGTGATAGGATCCAACCCCGCGGTGGGATCATCATATAAACAAAGCAAAGGGTCCAAGGCCAAAGCTCTAGCAATACCCAATCGCTTTTGCATTCCACCACTGATTTCATGGGGAAGTAGATTTTTAGCATGGGATAATCCAACAGAGTCTAAAAAATAATCCACACGCTCTATAATTTCGGATTCAGCCAAATTGGTTGTTTCGCGCATCGGGAAAGCCACATTATTGGAGCAAGATAAAGAGTCAAATAAGGCGTTTTTTTGAAATAGCATGCCCACTTTGCGCCGCCATTGCATTTGCTTGTCACGGGGTTGGCTGGCCAAAACTTTTCCATCCACTAAAACCTGCCCAGATTGCGGTTGCAATAAGCCGGCTAAAATTTTTAAAAGAGTGGTCTTGCCCTGTCCGCTAGGCCCCATCAATACGGTTCTTTGTTGGGATTTTAATAAAAAATTGACTTTTTCTAAGACGACTTGGGCTCCGTATTTAAAAGTCAATTCTTGAAGTTCAATTTGCATGCTTTTTTCCTTGCAAACGCCCGGCGCTACGACTTGTCTATATGAACAATTTAAGATTGAATCAGTTCGAACTTAAAAGATCAATCGGCTAAATTTTTTCAAGGAGTCATTATGGTACACAAAAGAAAAAAAATCGCAGTCATTGGGGCTGGATTTGTTGGTTCAACTGCTGCACATTGGGCCGCTCAAAAAGAATTGGGCGATGTTGTTTTATTAGATATCAATGATGGCGCTGCCAAAGGTAAGGCACTGGATCTTTTTGAATCTTCTCCAGTAGAATTATTTGATTCTAAAGTAACTGGCACTGCTGATTATAAAGATATCGCTGGGGCTGATGTTGTTATTGTTACTGCAGGTTTGCCACGAAAACCAGGCATGAGCCGTGATGATTTATTGTCCACCAATGCAAAAATTGTTAAAGCCTGCTGTGAAGGCATCAAACAATACGCCCCTGATTCTGTGGTTATCATTGTTTCAAACCCACTGGACGCGATGGCCTTCGTTGCTAAACAAACCCTGGGCTTTCCCCGCGAACGCGTGATTGGTATGGCTGGGGTTTTGGACGGCGCCCGCTTTAAAGCTTTTATTGCTGAAGAGCTGAATGTTTCTGTAAAAGATGTTCAGGCGTTTGTTTTGGGTGGTCATGGTGACACCATGGTGCCTATGCCTAGACATTGCTCTGTCGGCGGTGTTCCTTTAACTGAAATCTTGTCTGCAGACCGAGTTGATGCATTGGTGCAAAGGACTCGTAACGGTGGTGCTGAAATAGTAGGCTTATTGAAAACAGGATCGGCTTACTATGCTCCTTCGGCCTCGGCCGTACAAATGGCTGAAGCTATTTTGAAAGACCAAAATCGCATTTTGCCTTGCGCTGTAGAACTGCAAGGAGAATTTGGTTACAAAAATCTTTTTATTGGCGTATTAGCTAAGTTAAACGGTAAAGGTGTTGAAAAAGTCATCGAACTTCAATTGAACGATACAGAAAAGGCAGGTTTAGAAAATTCTGCTAAAGCTGTGCGTGAATTGGTTGATGCATTAGGCAAACTACAATACTAAAAGAAAGAGTTTTAGATGAACATTCATGAGTACCAAGCCAAAGATATTTTAAGAAAATTCGGTGTTGCAACCCTGAAAGGCAAAGTGGCGGTCAATCCTATTGAGGCGGTGACTGCAGCCAAAGAAATTGGTGGATCTGTTTTTGTTGTGAAAGCCCAGATTCATGCTGGGGGCCGCGGTAAAGGTGGCGGCGTTAAGATAGCAAAATCTTTGGATGAAGTCAGCGAACTGACTAAAAAAATTCTTGGCATGACCTTGGTGACCCACCAAACGGGCCCCGAAGGAAAAGTCGTACAGAAGGTTTTCATTGAACAAGGCTGTAATATTGCCAAAGAATATTATGTGGCTGCGTTGATCGATCGCGCTACCGGCCGTGTAGCTATGATGGCTTCTAGCGAAGGCGGAATGGATATTGAGGAAGTGGCCGAAAAACATCCGGAAGCCATTAAAAAAGTGGATATCGATCCTACCGTTGGACTAGCACCTTTCCAAGCTCGCCAATTGGCCTTTGCCATTGGAATACCAGCAGAATTGATAAACAAATCTGTGAAGTTTTTTACAGGCTTGTACAATGCTTTCATCGCGACTGACTGTTCTATCGCTGAAATCAACCCTTTGGTTGTTACTAAAGAGGGCGATATTTTGGCTTTGGATGCTAAAATGAATTTTGATTCAAATGCCTTGTACCGCCATCCTGAAGTTGTAGAGCTTCGAGATTTAAATGAAGAAGAGCCTTCTGAAATTGAAGCCTCTAAATACGACCTTGCTTTTATCAAATTGGATGGAAACATTGGCTGCCTAGTCAATGGAGCCGGTCTTGCCATGGCGACTTTAGATATTATTAAATTGCATGGCGATAGCCCTGCTAACTTTTTAGATGTTGGCGGTGGCGCTAACAAAGAAAAAGTAACAGCTGCTTTTAAAATTATTTTAAAAGACCCCAATGTAAAAGGAATTTTAGTCAATATTTTCGGTGGAATTATGAAGTGCGATGTGATTGCAGAAGGTGTTATCGCCGCTTCTAAAGAATTGGGTCTTAAAGTTCCGCTGGTGGTTCGCTTAGAAGGAACCAATGTCGAGTTAGGTAAAAAACTATTGCGTGAAAGTGGTTTGAATATCACACCTGCCGACAATTTAACTGATGCAGCTCAAAAAATTGTTGCTGCTGTGAGAGGATAATCATGTCTATTTTAATCAACAAAGAAACCAAAGTTATTTGCCAAGGTATTACTGGCGCGCAAGGCACTTTTCATTCTGAACAATGCCTTGCTTACGGCACAAAAATGGTGGGCGGAGTCACCCCAGGCAAAGGTGGAACCAAACATATCGGCTTGCCTGTTTTTAATACAGTTTTAGAGGCTAAAGAAAAAGCGGGATGCAATGCTTCGGTTATTTTTGTGCCACCACCTTTTGCTGCAGATTCAATCATGGAAGCTGTAGACGCCGATTTAGACTTAGTGATTTGTATCACTGAAGGCATTCCTGTTTTGGATATGGTTAAGGTTAAAAAATTCATGCAAGGCCGACGCACTCGCTTGATTGGGCCTAACTGTCCAGGTGTGATTACACCTGGGGAATGTAAAATTGGCATTATGCCAGGTCATATTCACAAACCAGGACGCATTGGTGTACTTTCTAGATCAGGAACTTTGACCTACGAAGCTGTTGGTCAGTTGACAGCGTTGGGTTTAGGGCAATCTACTTGTGTTGGTATTGGTGGCGATCCTGTTAATGGAACCAACTTTATTGATGTATTAAGAATGTTCAATGCAGATCCAGGCACTGATGCCGTGATCATGATTGGCGAAATTGGTGGCTCCGCCGAAGAAGAAGCGGCAGAGTACATTAAAAAAGAATTCAAAAAACCAGTAACAGCATTCATTGCTGGCGCCTCGGCACCTAAAGGAAAAAGAATGGGTCATGCTGGAGCTATCATTAGTGGCGGCAAAGGCACAGCTGAAGCCAAATTTGAAGCTTTAGAAAATGCGGGTTGCAAAATTGCCCGAAGTCCGGCAGATCTAGGAACCACTTTAAAATCTCAGCTAAAATAGTTGATTTTTACATTCTGAAGCCATCCTTAGGATGGTTTCTTTTTATTACAGGAGCAAATCATGTCTATCGAACAAACATTTTCTATTATTAAACCCAATGCTATCAAAAAAAATGCGATTGGTGATATTATCAGCCTTTTTGAAGCCAATGGCCTAAAAATCGCTGCAGCCAAATTAACAATTTTAAGCCAAGCCAAAGCTGAAGAATTTTATGCTGAACATAAAGCTCGTCCCTTTTTTGGTGAGCTTGTTTCATTTATGACTTCTGGACCGGTTTTATTGTTAGCCCTTTCTGGTGAAAATGCAGTTTTAAAAAACCGTGAAATCATGGGTGCTACAGATCCTAAAAAAGCAGTTGCAGGCACAGTGCGCGCTAAGTTTGGTGACAATGTGGGTGAAAATGCAGTTCACGGTTCAGACAGCTTGGCTTCAGCCCAACGTGAATTGGCTTTGTTTTTTGAAAAAAATGAAATCTGTAATGCCTAGTAGACCTGCCCTAAAGAAGATCCCTTTGTGAGTTCTACCCCAGAAAAAAAACCTCGCCTGCAAGATTTTGTAAATCAGAAGTACGAGGTTTTTATTGAAAGCTTAGCTCAAGGCGGGGCGGGAGTAGGGCGCATTCAAGGGATCACCTGTTTTGTATCTAACGCAGCTCCAGGGGACACTTTGCTGGTGTTAATCATCGAAGCTGCAAAAAATTATTTAATCGGGACTTTACAAAGTATTATTGTCGCTTCTGAACATCGAAGAACTCCCCCATGTCCAGTGGCCTTCGAATGTGGTGGCTGTTCTTGGCAACACATCACCGAAACCCAGCAGCTGAAGCAAAAAGAAAATATTTTAAAAGAAACTTTATTTCGTATTGGTAAATTAGAACCTGATTTTCAAATACTTCCAATTATTTCTAGTCCGCAAAATTTTCGTTATCGCAATCGTATCCAGTTACAAAGTGATGGCAATCAAATTGGCTTTTTTGCAAAAAAGTCTCATTCACTAGTGGCTATTCAAGACTGTTTATTGGCTGAACAGGTCTTAGTGGATCAATTTCCAGATATTTTATCTGCAGTTCAGAAAAAAAACTTCAAGGGACGCATAGAACTGCGTTTAAATAAACAATCCGAAGTCCACTTCAGTCTTTTAGATGGCCCTGATGATAGTGAAGGCTTTAGTCAGGTCAATCAGTCAGTCAATCAAAAAATGGTGGACTGGGTCGTCGCCGCCACTAAGGATATGCAATTTTCACATATTTATGATCTGTACTGCGGATCAGGAAATTTTACCTTCCCATTGGCACAGCAGTTTCCACAAACGCAAATTCATGGCGTAGAGTTAAGCTCCAATTTGATCAACCTGGCTCAAGACAAAGTTCAAAATCGAAAAAATATCCAGTTTTTTGTTTCTGATGTTGAACACTTCCTTAAACGTGTCATTTTTCAAAGCTCCACCCTAGTTTTACTAGATCCACCCAGATCCGGGTGCAGCGAAAAAACTTTGCTTTTTCTTTTGGATCTACAACCTCGACATATCATATATATTAGTTGTCACCCAGTGACCTTATCCCGAGACCTTAAAATACTTAGCCCTTTTTATAAAATTCAACAGGTACAGCCTTTTGATATGTTTCCCCAAACTGATCATTTAGAAACAGTTTGCATTCTGAACCACAGGACTATTGACACTTAGTTACATAGTGATAGCTTTATAGATGTATGTTCAAATTCTTGGTATCGACTATTTTAATATTAAATGTGGGATGTGCTCATTGGTCTTCCAAGAAAAAAGAGCAGGCAGGCCTGTTTTTACAGCTTGGAACTTCACAGTTTGAAAATGGCGAATATCCATCTGCCCTTAAAAATCTTCTGCAGTCAGAAAGTTTAGATAGCACCAACCAGCAGACTCAAAACATGCTTGGGATGGTGTACTTTATGCGCCAAAGATATGATCTATCCGAGAAGCATCTTTTGCGTGCACTCAGTTTAGATTCCCGTTTTACTGAAGCAAGAAATAACATTGGTCGATTGTATATTGAACTTAAAAATTATCCAAAGGCTGATGAAGAATTAAAAAAAGTCTTGGATGATTTAACCTATAATGGAGTTGCTAAGGCTCAAATCAACTGGGGTTTATCTAAATTTTATCAAAAACAATACACAGAGGCGCTACAGGCTTTTAGTCAGGCTATACAGCAAGAAAATGACAACTGCTTAGCCCACACTATGTTAGGAAGAACATATTTCGAAAATAATAACAATGAAAGTGCAGTTTTAGCTTTAGATAAGGCCATAGGATTCTGCCAAAAAGCTTTATTTGATGAGCCCCATTATTACAGCGCCTTATCTTATTATAGACTAGGAGATAAACCAAGAGCCATAAGTCGATTTAAAGAAGTTGTGAAATTGTATCCCAATGGAAAATACAATGAAAAATCCAGGGCTATGCTGGATTTAATTCAAAAGGTAGAGCATGAAAAAAACAGGTGAACTGCTTCGTGAGGCCAGAGAACAAAAGGGATTTTCTTTACATGAGATTGGTCTTTCTTTAAAAATCAGTAGTAAGGTTTTAAAAGCCATTGAAGATGGCGATAGTTCCCAATATCCAGCTAAAACCTTCTTGCGAGGATTTATTCAAAGTTATGCCAATTATTTAAAGCTAGATACCGAAAAAATTTTAGAATCTTTTTACACTGAAATGGGAAGTACTCGTCCTGAAGTTACCCCAGAACCTAGCCAAAATGGATCTGTACAAGAGCCCACTTTAGATACTTTAGTCAAAAAAAACCACACAAAATTATTGATCACCGTGGGCGTTATGCTAGCTCTTCTTTTAGTCATTTTTATAGTGAATCAAGTGGTAGAAAAATACTCGAAAGAAGCACAACTCACTCATAGTGAACCTACTGCTGTACAACCAGGACTAGAATCTACTGGAACTAAAATCACCGGTACAGCACAACCAACAGCTGCGGTTGTGGCACCTATCCAATCACCAAGTATAACAGAAACTGTAACAGCCTCGAACATTTCAACTACAACAACTCCTCCTTCTTCGACGGCGAATAATGGCAGCACTACAGCACCAGTTGCCGCCCCACAAACACCAGCTGCACCAACAAACATATCCTCGACAGTGAATAAAGAAAAAAAAGATAAACCAGTAAATATAGACACTGTGACTGTAAAGAATGATGTTGCACAAACCCCAACACCACAAGCAAAACCAGCTCCCCCAACCCCCTCTAATAATAATTTGGCAACCACAACACCCATCGAAAAAAATATTGAGTTGGTTGTGGAGGCCTTAGATCAGGTAGAAATCGAATATTCTGGCGCACAAGGGAAAATGCAAAAAATGACTTTATCAGCTGATCAGGTTCATACATTTAAAAGTAAATATGGACTGAAATTAAGTGTTACTAATGGTGGAGCCATTAACTTGATCCTTAATGGTAAAGATTTAGGAGTACCTGGAGACCTTGGTAAACCTATAAAATTGAGTTACTAATGCATCTGTTCTGGAGAATTTGGTTCATCAGTTTAGGGATTAAAATTCTAATCAGTTATTTTTTTCCATTAAGTCCCGATGAAGCCTATTATTGGATTTGGTCGAAACATTTGCAGTTAAGTTATTTCGATCATCCAGGCATGGTGGCCTGGCTTTTTAAGCTTGGAGAGCCATTTGAAACTTGGGGCCACCTGTGTCGAATGCCCTTTTTACTTTTAAGCCATGGCACCTACTATATTTGGAAACAAATATTTCAACATCTGGATTTAAATACTACAGATACTCCTAAAAGCTTCTCTTCCACTGATATTTGGTTATTATTAGCATTATCTTCACCCATCACTGGATTTGGCGGCTTGGTTGCTACTCCAGATATACCATTGCTCTTTTTTTGGTCCTGCTCATTACTTGCATTTATCTATTTATGTACAAATCCAAAATCAATCTTAACTGGAATACTTTTAGGTTCATTTTTGGGCCTAGGTTTTTGTTCCAAATATCACATGGTGTTGTTCGTCCCACTTGCTTTTATTTTTATTTTTATTAAAAAAATAAAAATCCATATTCCAACATTGATAGCATTAATACTGGCTGGACTATTATTTTCTTCTCCCGTTTTGATATGGAATTATAGCAACCAATTTAAGTCTTTTTTGTTTCAATTTAACCATGGATTATCTAGCAATGAATTTTCTTACAGCTGGATAATGGACTATCTATTCGGGACTATTATTTTAGTCTCACCCATTATTTTTTATTGGAGCTTTCTAAATTTTAAAAAGAATCTTCTTTTGGCCATTTTTGGCTTTGGCCCTTTTGTTTTTTTTACCTTCACATCCCTCAGAGCTCATGTCGAGCTCAATTGGCCGTCGATCGCTTATCCATCAATTTTTGCGCTGGCTATTTTAAATAAAAAATCTTATCGAAGCTTAAGTTATGTTAGCTACTTTTGGATATTTATATATACAATTTTATTTATTTCTTTTCTAAATCCACAGACTCGTTATTTGAACACAAAATTGCATGAACCATTCGTTTTCGAAAAATTAAAAAATCTACCACTTCAATATTCGCCCTTTTATGCTGGAAATTATCAATTGGCCTCTTCCTTATCTTATTTTTCTAAAAAAGACGTTTTAAAACTACCCCAAATAAATCGCTTTGATTTTTTTGATGAATTAACACGCCTTCCCTTAAAAGAACAGGTCTTCTACCTTCTTAAAGAAGATCATGTGCCTGTTCCACAATGGATGCTTGAACAAAAATGGATCATGACTGATATTGGGCACTATGGACGAAACCTTGTCTTACTTAAATGTGAACTAAAATGAAGACTTTGATTTTTATAACATGCAGTTTTTTATCCTACTTCTTATATGGATTTTATATAAGTCATTATGACCCAAGCTTTATTACCAATAAAATTAAAAATGAAAACCCAATAGGGTTTTATGATTATAAGGGTGTTATCAATTTACATACACATTTATCTATAGGTTCATTGCCATCGCAGACAATTATCCCAGCAGCTAAAAGAGCTGGATTGGATTTTATCATTTTTAGTGATCTTAATAATTTTTCTTTTCAAGAACAATCTGACACTTATAGTAATGGAGTTTTGGCTTTATTTGCAGCCAAATACAGTTACTTGGATTCAAGATTGATCTACTATTCTGAAAAAAACAGTTCACTAGGGGCATCGCTAGGTGAAGCTCAGGTCCGCTTGGCTGATTTTTTATCACAAAAAAAAGAATCTAATTATGATAGTCTTTTGGTTTTAGCTCATCCTTATAAAAGCGGCTTTGCGTGGTCTGGCGAACTTCCTGAAGGTTTGGATGGTTTTGAATTATTAAATCTAAAAAGTATATCCAATCGATCCATTGAAAATTCATTTCTAAATGCCTTCTGGAGCGTATTCATTTATCCATTTAATTCTAAGTTGGCCTTTGCACGTTTATTTGCTGAGCCAACAGATGAGGTCATGCTCTTTGATCAAATTTCTGCAAAAAGAAAAATCAACATGTACGCAGGTAGCGAAGCCTCCTCACGTGCAGTTTTAATTGGTAACTACAGTGTCAAATTTCCTAGCTACCAAAGAACATTTGAATTTATGAGCAATCACCTTCTACTTAAATCTGAATTAACAGGAAATATTTCAGCGGATAGAAAAAAAATCTTCACCGCTTTAAAAAAAGGACACTTTTACTTGGCTTTGGATATTTTTGGCGATTCCAAAGGGTTTATAAGTTATATTCAAGATCGTAATGAAACTTACCTTATGGGTGAAGAGCTTAACTTCAATCCAAATATGAAGCTAAAAATCAAACTTCCTTCAGTTCCAAAAGATTTTTTTGAAGTGATTATCCTAAGAAATGGTGAGAAATGGCGCATAGCCAATCAGGATCAAGTAGAGTTAACTTTACCTGGCCCCGGAGTTTATCGTGTACAAGTCCGAGTCAGCCCCTTCTGGCCAATTCCAGACGCGCGAAAGTGGGTCACATGGATTTACACCAATGCTTTTTTTGTAAAGTGAAGTTGATCCTTACATAGAAGCTGGCAAGCCAAGCGTTCATTCTCTAAAAATTTTCTATCTTGAGCCATTTCAGTTTCGATATCATTGCGCTGTGGAAGTACTTTAGGTTGTACTACTTCGATCAAGCAAGTGCCACAGGTTCCATACCCTCCACAGCTATGGTCCAATTGGACATTTGCGTTAAGACAAGCTTCCAAAACAGTTTGGTTATTACTGGCAAAAATTTCTTTGTCTTCTAGTAAAAAAAGCATCTTTATTCTTGAATCAGTCACAAGGCTTTTGTATCAATGAAGTTATGAAATTCATAGCTTTTGATTTGGAAACTACAGGCACAGTACCAGGCGTTGATAAAGTTGTTGAAATTGGTGCTGTAAAATTTGATTTTTCAGGACAAATTGAATCTGTATTTTCAACTTTAGTTGATCCCCAAAGGCCTATTTCACCTGGAGCTTCTGCAGTCAATGGTATCAGCGATGACATGGTTCGTGGAAAACCTAAAATTGAAGATCTATTGCCTTCATTTGCAGATTTTTGTGGATCTGAATTATTGGTGGCGCACAACGCTCCATTTGATTCACAATTTTTAATTTCTGAAATCAATAGACATGAAACTGAAGCCCCCAAGGGAATTATTATTGATACCTTGCCTATTTCTAGAAAAGTTTTCCCGGGGCTGGCTAACTATAAATTGGGCACATTGGTGCAACACTTAAAAATCCCTAGCACTGGCTTTCACCGCGCAGAAGAAGACGCCAGCTACTGTGGGCACTTATTCGTGCATCTACTGAAAAGAATATCTATTGGTGGTCAAGCTCCACAAATTGGCAATTTAATTGCTCTGACTGGAAAGGCCGAATTGCGCTTTCCGCAAATCATTCGACAACCCAAACAGATGTCATTTTTCTAGCACAATTCTAAATTGATGGGTGATGGGATACCGTCGCCCCCGCCCAAATGAATGAGCTGTTACTTTTAAAATCGGCGGGGCTTGCCATCTTTTAAATTCAGTTTTTAATAATCTATCTACCAACCAAAAATCTGTTTTTGTTTTAGCCTTTGAAAAGTTCTGTACTATGCTTTGTACAGAGTGATCTAATAGATCATACTCAGGCAAGCTATCTTGATCTTTTTGACCCGGCCTTAGTTCTGCAGAAGGGGCGCGATCAATAATTTCTTTGGGAATACGTTCAAAATTTTTATTGTAGTGATCACAGAGTTGGTAAACCTGTCTTTTGGTCAAATCAGCTATCGGAGCCAATCCACCACACATGTCTCCATACAAGGTGCAATAGCCTGTAGACAGCTCACTTTTATTACCTGTTGTTAGTAAAAGACTGTTGGTTTTATTGGCAAAAGCCATCAACAGTATGCCCCGAATTCTAGCTTGCAGATTTTCATGAACGACACCGAAATCAGACAGCCCTATTTTATCCTCTAAAGCATGCAGAATAGACTGATAAACATCAGAAATTGGCACGTCAGATATTTCAATTTCTAAATTTTTTGCTAGTTTCAAAGCCAGATCTAAGCTTAATTGTGAACTGTAGGGCCCTGGCAGGGCCAAGGTTTTAACTTTGTCCTTGCCTACTGCATCCACAGCAAGACAGGCCACCAAGGCAGAATCTATACCCCCACTCAGACCTAAATGAACCCCAGGAAATTTATTTTTTTCCACAAAATCTTTTATTCCAAGAACCAAAGCCGCCTTAAGTTCCTCGATATTGCTACGACTTGTTTTTCGCTGTTCAGATTTTAAAGATGCTAAATCAAATACACTCAGTTGTTCTGTAAAAGCATTGGCCAAAAGCTTTTTTTTACCATTGGAGTCTACTAAAAAACTTTGCCCGTCAAAAATAATTTCATCTTGTCCGCCAACAAGATTAACATAAGCCATAGGCGCCTTAAAGTAGCGTGCTGTTTGCAGGACATTGCTTTCCCGCAATTTTAATTTTTCTAAAAAATACGGCGATGCACTTAGATTAATCACCAGATCTACTTTTTTTCTTGGAACTTTAGTAATGGGATTGGTTCTATAGGATGATCTTCCATTTTTTTTAGGCCAAGCCCAAATATCTTCGCAAATGGTTACAAAAAAATTTTTGTTTTTGTATTTAAAAAAATTGTTTTTTAAATCACCAGCCTCGATAAAACGAGCTTCATCAAACACATCTTCTGTTGGAAGAAGCTGTTTATGGAATGACTTTAATATTCTATTTTTTTGCAGTAACACTGCAGAATTGAAGTAGGGCTTGCCTTTTTTAGCAGAATTTTTAGACAGTACCCCGATAAGTACTCCCATTCCCGCAGGAATTTGTTGGATGATCTGTTTAAGGGCTTTGTTTTGCTGATCAACCAGCTCGGTACGCTCTAGTAAGTCAAATGGATGATAACCAATCAAACAGCATTCAGGAAAAATAACCAGATCACACTTTTTTTCCCGCGCTGACACAATATATTGAAGAATTTTATCTTTGTTACTGCTGAAACAGCCCAGTGTTGGATTGATCTGTGCTAATCCTACTATCATTGATGACTCCATCCTGAATACTGGCTATCACCTTACGACCGGTAAAACCATCATCATAGCCATGAAAATAAACTATATCGGGCTCTGGATACTTCCAGCAAAAATAGCCCAGTCCATTGTCAAAATCAACAATCCATAGCCCCTTTGCTTTTGCACCTGTGCGTTCAACTTTTTTATGCCACTGTTCAGTTAAAATACGAATTTGATTTTTAATCTCTTCGTTGCGGTCTTGAGTTTGATTTTCTATACGTTTAAGTTGCTGTTCTAAATAGTCAACATCAGATTTTATTTTTTCAGTGATATAAACAAGTAATGGCAGCAAATTCTTGGCTTCATCCAAAGAGAAAATAATTTTTTTAGTAATATCAATAACCAAAATTTCCCCTCGGGTGAATGAACATATTATTTATTCTGACCTAAGGTTCAACTGTATTTTTCTATTTAAGAAAAGTTAAGTGTAAGTTATGAATTTTTTTTATGAATGCTGCGATGAGTTTATTTTTCACCGCTCTTAGAAAGCTGCAGCAGCTGTCCGCCTACAAAAATAATGATAGCTATCAAAATTCCAATAATAATTAAAAACCGCATAAAGCCACCTATGGTAAATTCTGCATCACTTTCTGCACTGTCCTTATTTAAACATCCAGGTGGTTT
>JBMOJS010000025.1:0-19261 GCA_049315665.1 Pseudobdellovibrionaceae bacterium
ATCGCCTTTTTTCAACAAATAACCTTTGGCCTTCAAGGTTTCATTGCGATAGTCCACTTCCACTTCTCCGCAACAGGCCACACAGCACTTGCCCATGCCCCTGGCTACCACTGCCGCATGGGAAGTCATTCCACCACGAGTGGTTAAGATTCCTTGCGAAGCCACCATACCGGCAATGTCTTCGGGCGAAGTTTCAATGCGCACCAAAATCACCTTGTGGCCTTTTTCACGCCACTCCACCGCTTCTTCCGAAGAAAACACGATCTGCCCATGCACGCCGCCGGGGCTGGCTGGCAAGCCCTTAGCTAACAAAGTTTTTGTCGCTTTGGGATCCAATGTTGGATGCAGCAATTGATCCAAAGATGCAGGATCAATGCGCAATAAAGCTTCTTCCACGGTGATCAACTTTTCATCGATCATATCGCAGGCAATCTTTAAAGAGGCCTTAGCAGCCCGTTTGCCATTGCGGGTTTGCAACATCCACAACTGACCGCGCTCGATAGTAAATTCGATATCTTGCATATCACGGTAATGAGCCTCTAATTTTTTATAAATTTCTACCAGATGGCCATAAGCCACAGGCATGGCCTCTTCTAAAGATAAGCTTTTGCCTTCAGCTGCTTTTTTAGTGATCGGCTGAGGAGTACGAATCCCCGCCACCACATCTTCACCCTGAGCATTGATCAAAAATTCTCCGTAAAAATATTTTTCTCCGGTAGAAGGATCCCGGGTAAAAGCGACTCCGGTGGCCGAGTCTTCACCCATATTGCCAAACACCATGGATTGAATATTCACGGCTGTGCCCCAAGAAGCAGGTATCGAGTGCAACTCACGATAGGTGATCGCGCGAGGAGTGTTCCAACTGTGAAACACAGCACTGATGGCCCCCCACAATTGCTCTTCCGGATTATCTGGAAAAGTGCGCCCAGTCATTTGCTGCACCAAGGTTTTGAATTTTTTCACCAAAAATTTTAAATCTTCGACTTGCAGATCGGTATCCAACTTGTATTTTTTTTCTTCTTTTAAATCTTCAAAAGTCACATCCAAAAAAGAGGCGTTCATGCCCAACACCACATCCGAATACATTTGGATGAAACGGCGGTAAGAATCCCAAGCAAAGCGTGGATTGTTGGACGAAGTGGCTAAACCTTCGACTGTTTGATCATTCAAGCCCAAATTCAAAATGGTATCCATCATGCCTGGCATAGAAGCCCGGGCCCCAGATCGCACACTGACCAACAATGGATTTTTCACATCACCAAATTTTTTACCAATTTTAGCTTCAACTTTACGTAAAGCCGCATCCACAGCAGGCTTCACCCAGTCAGGCAAACGGCCCCCAGCTTCGTAAAAATGAGTACAAATATCGGTAGAAATTGTAAATCCAGGGGGAACCGGAATGCCTAAGGAAGTCATTTCTGCCAAGTTGGCCCCTTTGCCACCCAAGGTGTTTTTCATTCCGGCATGGCCTTCAGAATCCCCAGCTGAAAAAAAGTACACAAACTTTTCAGGAATCGGCGTATTGCCCGTCTTTGCATTGGTTACTACAGAGCTCGTTGAATTGTTAGACATGATTTCCCCTTTAAAAATTCTTTATATTTTTAGAAACGTAATTGTTCAGCTCACTGATTTTCACCCGATCTTGAGTCATCCGGTCACGATGTCTGACTGTCACGGATTGATCATTGGCGGTTTCAAAATCCACGGTCACACAAAACGGCGTGCCAATTTCATCTTGCCGGCGATAGCGTTTACCGATCGAAGCTGATTCGTCATAGTTCACGTCAAAATCTTCAGCCAACTGCTGACGGATTTTTTCAGACACCGAAGTCAGTTCTTCTTTTTTGGACAATGGCAAAACCGCTACTTTGTAAGGGGCAATTTCTGGATGCAAGCCTAGCACTACCCGCACATCTTCAGCGCCCTTTTCATCCACTGTGACTTCTTCACGGTAAGCATCACATAAAAATGCCAAAAATAAACGATCACAACCCACGGCAGTTTCAATCACGAAAGGGATGTATTTTTCTTTATTGGCTTCATCAAAGTACTCTAAAGATTTTCCAGAAAATTTACTGTGCTGGGACAGATCAAAATCAGAACGGTTGTGCACACCCTCTAATTCTGAAAAACCCATGGGGAATTTATATTGCACATCCACCGCAGCCTTGGCGTAGTGAGCCAGTTCATCGGCGGCATGGGGATGAAAGCGCAAGTTTTCTGCTTGCAAACCGTATTTCAGGTAGAAATTCATCCGAGTTTCTTTCCACTGCTCATAAAAGCCCTCATCAGTGCCTGGCTTCACGAAGTACTGCATTTCCATCTGTTCAAATTCACGAGTGCGAAAAATAAAATTTCCCGGAGTGATTTCATTACGAAAAGATTTACCAATCTGCGCAATCCCAAAAGGAACTTTGTAGCGAGAAGTGGCCTGGCAATTGCCAAAGTTGACAAAAATCCCTTGCGCGGTTTCTGGTCGCAAATACACCACACTGCCCGTGTCTTCCACGGGGCCCATATGGGTTTTGAACATCAAGTTGAATTGACGAGGTTCAGATAAATTTTTCGAACCACAGTTGGGGCACTTTTTATGTTGTAAATAAGAATCTGTATTGTCGGCACGAAATCGGGTTTTACAATCTTTGCAATCCACCAAGGGGTCAGAAAAGCCATCCACATGGCCTGAAGCCTTCCACACCATCGGCGCCATCAAAATCGCCGCATCAATACCCACAATGTCTGGACGGCGAGTCATGGCCTGCCACCAGGCTTTTTTCACGTTCAGCTTCATCAAAGACCCTAAAGGGCCATAGTCCCAGCAGCTGCCCAATCCGCCATAAATTTCACTGCTTTGAAAAACAAAACCGCGGCGCTTACTAAGACTGACCAAAGTGTTTAAATCCTGCAGACGACGCACCTGTTTTGACGATGACATGAGCACCCCTATTTGAGCTATAAATTCCAGATGTCATCGAATACACTTAGCGGTAATTTCAGTCAAGAAAGGGCCGCGGCAGACCGCAGCCGGAATTGATTTTGTTGCAAGTGGCCAACTGAGTTAAGACCACTCTTTAAGCTTAAAAAATTTGATGATCTTTTACTGGGCTTTCAGTAAAAAACTTTTTTGGACAAGCACTTTTTCAGCCGTCGATTTTAATGATAAATCCACCTGATATTGAAATTTATCGTCTAAGAATTGCAGATCAATGGTTGTATCTGCAGATTCTGCAGCACTTGATCGCTCCAAGACCAGGGTTTTAACCCCAGCCACAATTTTATACATTTTCATCGAAAAAGACACAGCTTTGTCCGTACGAATTTTTAGCAGGGGTTTATTTTGTTCATAGGCGACAAGCGCCCCAGAAACCTGAATCACCGGCTGTCCTGAAGCGCAGGGATTGACCTCATCATTGGGAAGTTCAAAATTATTGACTGAAATAGGACTCCAACCCCGATTCAACAATCCGATGTAGGGAGACAGCGGAGCTGAGCCATTGGCATAATCAAAGAAGTAGCTGCCACCGACCTGACCACATTCTTGATCCATAGTGTGTGCGGCAGAAGTGCCTACACGGCGCCACAATAAAACATTGGCAATGGCGTTGCGTGGCCCCTGAAAGTAGGACAGTCGCAATGGAATTTTGCTATTTTTATCCAAATAAATAGAACTGTTCATACAGCCCATTTTTGCCGGATGCAGACCGTCATTGTTAATCACCGTAGACCACAGGTTTCCAGCTTTCGCCTCTAAAATAGATCCATCATCTGAAATAGTCGCTATTTCGTAGTAGCCCTCTACATCACTGTTCGATAGCTTTAAAAGAGTTTCATATTTTAAAGCAAAAAACTCAAACAGCTTATTGCCACTGCCATCCATCAAGGACTCCCCTTCGCCATTTTGAAAGCCATCTTCAAATTTGCGTGTGGGGGTATTGACTTGACTAAAAAATAAAGGTTGCGACGAAACTGTTATCGAATTGGTCACAGGAGGATTGAAGTATTGGGGTAAATTGAAAGACCGGCGCTCTGAATCTGTCAATACAACACTGGTGTTGATATAACGAAGTTCGGCCTTCAACCCTGATTTTGCACCACCGCCGGCGTTGCCGCCAAAAGGTTCACACACATAGTTGTTTTGCTGTTCAACTTGAAAGGGCTTTAGATCGGTCACTGGCTCTACAACTGCAGCCGCACTAGAAAGGTTTTGCACAGGCTCCACCAAACTTATTCCGCCCGGCTGACTGCAATTTTGAAAAAACAAAATAAAGCAAAACCCAGCGATGATCAAAAAAGATCTTACTGATACTGTCATAATATCCCCCTGAAACAGTATGAACTAGAATCGATAAACAGTGTTTGGATTTTTTTTATTCGTATCAAATTGATTCAGATAGGTTTATCTTTTCGGGGCGTCTTCAAAAAAGATGTCTTGTTTTAGGGCGGATTGTGCCGATCATTTATTCAGCTTTTTGCCAGACACTAAAGTCACCGTAAGAAAACAAGCGAAATCTATTTTCTATGGCCCACTGATAAGCCTGACGAACCTGGTCAAGACCAGCAAAGGCCGCCACCATGGCTACCAAAGTGCTTTGCGGTTGATGAAAATTAGTCATTAAAAAATCGACAGTATTGTATTTATACCCAGGCTGAATAAACAAATCACTAAAACCTTTATAACATTGATTTACAGTGTCTTCTTTCAATAATCCTTGAGCCCAACTTTCTATAGATCTGGTGGCTGTAGAACCCAAAGTCCAAACACGCCCCCCAGCCGCTTTAACCTGCTGAAGGGCCTTGATCGTCGCACAAGGGATTTCAATATATTCGGCATGCATCACATGGTCTTCTAATTTTTCCGTGGTCACTGGTAAAAATGTGCCCAAGCCCACATGCAAGGTCAAAGGCAGCACCTGCACTCCGCGATCTTTTAAAGACTGTATGTCTTCACTACGAAAATGCAGACTGGCGGTGGGAGCAGCAAAACTGCCCGGCTTTGTCGCCCAAGCCGTTTGATACCAATTTTTATCTTGCTCTACATTGTGCCTTTCAGATCTGGCTTTTTGAATATAGGGAGGCAAGGGCAGCTCGGCCACCATAGAAAAATAATCTTCGCCAATATCTGCATCCATAGGAACTAAGTCTTCTTCACTGAACACTTCAATTTTGACTTTTTGTGGACGACCTTTTTGTATCAGGGTCATGCTTATCTTCTGCACAACTCCATTTTTACCCACCTGATCCGGCAAGTACAACTTAGCCCCCAAGGACAACGATTTAGCCGGAAATAAAACTTCCCACTGCTGGCTTCCCAAAGAGTTTAAAAACAAAACCTCGATATCTTTAGCAGCCTGAAGACTTCGCCCTGCAAAAACTCGACGTTTAAGCACTTGCGTATCATTGATCAGCAATGCATCACCAGGTGGAATCATTGATAAAAGTTGTGCAAAACTGATTTCAGAAGATTTTCCACGGGCATCCACCCACATAACCCGGGGGGGCCACTGGGGCTTGGTTGCAATTAAATCTTCCGGAAAAGTAAAATCAAGATCTTTTATATTCAAAGCTTTGACCTGTCTTCAAATAAAAAAACGGAGTGATTTTTAAATCCCACTCCGTTTTTTGCTTTTGACCAAATTAAAAAATCCGGCAAATAAGCTGAACTATTTTGTTTCTGCAGGAGCAGCTGGAGCTGCTTCTGTTGCTGCAGCTGGAGGAGCGCCTTCAGCTGCAGCTGCTGGTTGACCTTCTGCTGGAGGAGTCGCCAATTGCTCTTGAGCTGCTGGAGCTTCTGCTGGTGCCTCTGCAGGAGTGTTTTTAGAGCAAGTAAACCCTGTTGTGAATGCAAGAGCCAATACGGCCGCTACTACTAATGTTTTCATGTGATTCCCTTCTTCGTTTGTTTTATTTTTTTGTGTTACCAGAAAGAAGTTACATGAAAGATTTATTACACTCAATAATTATTTTTGGCATTTTTCACACCAAAATGTATTTCGACCGCCTAAAAATTCAGCAATAATTGGTTTTGAACAATTCAAACAGGGCAAACCTTTTCTATCATAAACGTGAAAATGGCCTTGGTATTGGCCTTTTTCTCCCTGCAATTGCAAATAATCTTGCAGTGTCGAGCCCCCTTTATCAATGGCTGCCTGCAAAACAATCCGCACACAATCCACAATCTTTTTTAGATTTTTGAGTGGGATGTCTTGCGCTGGCCGCCGCGGGCAAACCCCCGCCATAAACAAAGATTCATTGGCATAAATATTCCCTACGCCCACGACCACACTCTGGTCCATCAAAGCCACTTTCAGCGCTGCTGTTTTACCTTGCAAACGTTGCTGCAAATACTGCGCAGTAAAGTCGACAGACAAAGGCTCAGGACCTAAAGCTGTTAACCTTTTGTGCTTTGGCAAATCACTATTCAAACAAAAATCCAAAATACCAAAACGCCGCGGATCACGGTAGGCCAAAACCAGATGATTGCTAAATGTGATATACACATGGTCATGCTTCATGGGGTCACTTAAAGCCCGCCAGGTCCCGGTCATCCCTAGGTGCGAAATCAAAGTGCCACCCGATGTCTGCGTTAAAATATACTTAGCCCGGCGATAAATCTTATCAAAAGATTGTCCCACTAAAGATTGAATCTGTTTTATCGGCATAGGATCACGCAGATCTTTGCGATGAAATTGTATTTTTTGAATTTTGGGCTGCTCTACCAATAAGGAATCTAACTGGCGGCAAACCACTTCAACTTCAGGAAGTTCTGGCATTAAACACTCACCTATTGAAATCAATCATTTTAAAACAGTCACAGAAACAGGAATAGTTTTTAAATCACCACGGTCAATAAACTGAACCCAAACGCGGTAGTCGCCTTTGGTCGGAAATGTAGCGTGTATCATTCCGGTATTAGGCTTGTCTCCAGCCATCGGGTGCACATGAATCAATTCATCACCGGCAGGAGAAACTGCAATTAAATGCGCAAGAGCACCTAAATAAGGGCTCATCTGCACGCCTTGACCGTCTTCTCTGCTGACTGTGAAATTAATCATAGCCATTTTCCCAGCTTTAAGTTTTGTCTTATCTAATTCAATGGTCGTGAATTTATCTGTCGCTTTGCGATGATCACCCAATGACACCACTGGAAGCTCTGGCTTTCCGTTAATAACTTGAGCCCTAACAACACTTGAAAATTCAATGCCATCTTGCAGCTGACCTTGCGCCCACACAAAATAATTCCCATTGGTCGGCAGATCCAACTCAACAGACCATATTTTTCCGTCGAAGCTAGGATGAACATGATTGAATTCATTTCTTGATGGGTCATAAGCAATAAGATGTAAAGTTTTTGTATGTGTTTCGACAAGATCTTTATCGCCCAATGCTTTTTGAGTTTTATGATCAAAAAGTTGAAACGAATATTGAATAATACCCGCTTTGTAAGACGCTTGGGACTTAGGCTGAACAGAGATGCGACTTTCTTTATCTTGATGGGCCCAAGAAAAAGATGAAGCCAGAACTAAAGACAATGCTAAAAATGCTTTTTTCATTTGCTAATCTCCTTTAATGATTGAATCATACACGCCCTACTTTTTCTTGAGGCTGTTTATACAGCCATCGACTGTACGTAAAAGCACCAAGACATACAAATGCGACCGAGCCTACGACAAGAATTTGAAAATCTGAGGTCTTTGGTAACAATGCCCCAGCACCATATAAAAACAAAGTCGCAATCCCAGTCAAAGCACTGGCAAAACCATTGACCTGACCACGCACTGCAGGATTAATTCTTGTTTGTCTTACCTGCATTTCGCCTAGACTGAAACCATAAATTCCAATTCTAGAAAACAGAATGAAAACTAAAAATCCAATCTGGCCCCATAAATTCTCACTTTTATAAAAGCAGAGCAATCCAAAAATAAGCATAACGCTTTGAAATTGAATCAGTCTTTGTGTGGATTTCAACAACCCCATTTTTTTTACAAAAAAAGGAAAGACCACCGTAGCTGCCAAGCCAAAAAATGCTCCGGCACCGCGAAAACTTCCAATAGCCCACTCTGGCAACTTCCACGCATCTTTTAGAAAGCCTGCAAGCAATACTCCGTGCGGACTTAAAACAGACAGCCAAAGAAAGGCATAGGCCAGGGCCACTGGTGCAATGGGCTCCTTGAAAAAAGCTCTCCAACCACCCATCAACTGCCGCAAAATAGAATCCTTACTTTCACTCGAGGTGCTTATTTCTTTAGAGTCCAGTTCAGGTCTTTCATTGAAAATGGATTGCAGAATTCCAAGCTCAGGAAAGAAAGAAATCACATTCCACAGAGCCACTAAATAAAACCCCGCTAAAGAAATCGGAGAATCCATGAACAGAATAAATCCCGCAATAACTGGAGACGCCACTTCAGTAAAAAGATCTATTTGCTGAAGACGACTGTTAAACTTAGCTAGTTCGGCTTTATCAAGACTCGACGGCACTAAGTCGCTAGAAATAGCAATATCCATGAACGAAGAGCCTATCGAAGCTAAGAAGCCGCCCAATACAGAACTTGCAAAAACCAGAATTGGAAAAACGGACATCCACTGTGTTTGACTCCAATCGATTGCCGCCAATATTGAAATAGAACCAGCACCAACCAAAACGCCTACAAGTTGAAGAACAATACCTAGCCGAGCTGTTTTTTTGCGATTGAGTTTATCAATAAGTGAAGCAATTTTCGGGAGCAAAAGGACGTTCATTAATTTCGCTAATAGATAGTAAATGGCCGCTATACGAAGTTGATCTGGAAATATTTTAAGCAGCACTAGCGGAACTGCAAAGTCCCAAGCCTGATCTCCCGATCGAGTCAGCAGCCGTCCTAACATGAGTTTTCTTGGCAATGATAATGTCATAAGTGATTCCTCAATGCCCACCAACAGAGACTAAGTCAACTTACTTTAACACGGGTTAATAAGTCTCACTACGGTGTAAAAATACCCACTGTTAATTTTAAAAGGCCCTAGGCAAAGTCGAAGTTCGCCCTAAGCTTGGCTCTAGAATTGCTTTACAGCATAAGGTTAGACCCAAAGGGTAGCGAAAAAAGAAACGAGGAAAACTCTCTACGCCCTAACCTTTCGCATTTTAAATTCAACCACAAAGGACCAATCAATGACATTTTCACTTTTAAAAGCAAAAACTATTTCTGCATTCTTTTTTATCACTTCTGCCTTGGCTATAAATGCAGCTGCAGAACAGTCTACTATGGGATTATTTTTAGAACCCTCAGTGACTTATGAATCCAGTGAAACAAGCGTCAACTATCCTTCGCCCTTTTCAAGCTCTTCCGGCAAAGCAGACGGCCTAGGTCTGGGCGCCAGAGCAGGCATGCATTTCTATGAATCTTTTTTCTTAGGACTGGATGTTCGATATGCCATGCCGCAATTCAAAGACTCCTCTGTAAGCTATGATGCCAAATCTGTTTCCACAAATTGGGGCCCCGTGGTTGGTATGCAAATGCCCATTGTTGGACTTAGAGTTTGGGGATCTTATATTTTTGGTGGTGAATTAAATCCCGAAAAAAGCGGCAGCTTTGATATTAAATTCCAAAATGCCAAGGGTTACCGCATAGGCACAGGATTTAGATTGGCGGCAGTAAGCCTAAATCTAGAATACCAACAGTTAAAGTATGATGAAGTCACGTTAGAGCAAATTGGCCCCTTTTCTTCAAGTTCTGCCTTAAATGGCGTTCAATTAGAAAACAAAACGTGGATCGCCGGTGTGTCTTTTCCTATAGAAATTTAACTTTTTATTTCAAAGTATAAACCCAGGGTCCGGATATTACGCACCGTGACCCTGCTTCAGACAAAAAATCTGCTCATAGACAAGCCCCCTTCCTTTTGTCATTCTTGTCTAAATGAACAACAAAAAACCTGAAAATAGTTTCTTAAATATCATCTTTAATATTTTATTGCCGGTGCTGATTTTAAACAAAGGCTCAAATCTGATTGGTGCAAAGTGGGCCCTTTTTCTGGCCCTTAGCTTTCCCCTGGGTTACGGCGCTTATGACTGGATTAAAAATCGTAAAACTAATTTTTTTTCAATCCTGGGTTTGCTGAATGTGGGCACCACTGGTGGCTTGGCTTTGGCTGGTCTTTACGGCATTTGGTTTGCCGTCAAAGAAGCTGCCTTTCCCTTGCTTATTGGCCTTTTTGTTTTTGCCTCTAGCTTTAGTAAAAATCCATTTATAAAAACATTGTTCATGAATCCACAGATTTTAAAAATTGATCTATTGTATGCCAAGCTTGAAGAACGAAAATCTTTGCAAGACTTTGAGCGCCACTTGAAAAAGGCCACATTGTGGCTTTCAGGATCTTTTTTATTCAGCGCTATTTTAAATTTTATTTTAGCACGATATTTTTTCACACCCATCGATCCCGCTTTGCCTGCCGAGCAGCAATCTTTAGTTTTAAATGAGCAGTTGGCCAATATGACCGCCTGGTCTATGGGAGTTATTATGGTTCCTTCTATTATTTTTCTGATGCTGATTTTTTGGTACCTGATGAAGGGCATCCGCGCTTCTACCGGATTAAGTCTAGAAGAACTCACACCCTCCTAATAAATCAGATCCTGGCGTTGCTCAAAAAGTGACAGATGTGAGGCGACTTGCTGACAGATCCTGCGTAAAAATTTGCAAAGTCAAGGCGTCAGCCGATTGAGCGACTGAGGAATAGTACTCCTATTTCGCAAGGAAGCGAATGAGGCTGCAACGCAGGATTTGCAAATTTGTACGCAGGATTTAAAATTCGTCTTCGAAGAATGGGGGCGGCGGCTCATCACTAAATCCCCCCCCATCAAATACGGGTGGAGGAATGGGCTCTTCGCCATTGAACTCTGCTGGCGGAGCCGGCGCAATAAAGTCGTTTCCCACCGGTGGGCCAAAATCATCAAACGGAGGCGGTGGCGGCAAAGGCGAGCCCCCCATACCGCTATTCACTGGCGGCGCAGCCCCTGGTGAAAATCCCGATCTGGGCGAATAACCATTTTGCCCCGATGACGATCCACCAAAATCATGCAATCCACCCTGGCTTTTTGCAAATGTCGGCACCGAAGCCCCAAAAGCCGCTCGTTTGCGGTACTCAAAACGAGGGCGTTCACTCAGCAAATCCAATTCTTCCAACTGCTGCTGGGTGGTCAATGTGGTTTTGATTTCTTTGTGATCACGAAAATAGTCCCGCTGATTTTTTGCAGCAGCCAGCTGCTGGGCTTTTTTATTGGCCTGATCCAACTTAAAGGACAGCGAGCTTTCGTCATCAGCCGCGTTTTCTTTTTTACGTTGGGATAAATAATCTTCTCGCTTTTGCTCTTGATTTTTTTGCTGCAAACGTTGCTGTTTTTGCCATTCGGCCAGGCCTTTTTCACGATTCTGGTCATAAATTTGATTGGCTTTTTTATGGGCTAAAAAATCCTGCCAGGTCCAATCTGATTTTTCTTTGGTGATTGCCGGCAAAGCCGCCACTGGTGTCATAAAGAACACAGTCAGTGTTGTTTTTGCCAGAAGATTTAAGATTTTATTCATTGATAAAAAAGCCATACCCATATTGTAAATGATTTTTCGCAAAAAAATGAGCAAAAATTATTTTTTTGTGATTTAGACCTTTGACCAGATATTCTTGGCCCGCTAAGCTGGACGCCAAAGGAAGCACAAACACTATGGATCAAGTTGGACCAGAATTATTGATTTTTGCCGGAAAAGTTTTTCTCTTTGTTTTGGGTTTTGGCAGTATTGCTTTAATCGTAGCCGCTGCCGCCTCTAGGTCGCAACATAAAGGCGAGCTGCAAATCGATCTTTTGGATGACAAATACAAAGACTTTCAGCAGTCTTTAAAAAGTATTTTGTTGAATAAAAAAGAATTTAAGGCCGAACTTAAAAAACAAAAAAAGCAACAAAAAGAAAATGCGGACGAGGCTTCCTCACGACGCATCTTCGTATTGAATTTTAAAGGCGATATCGAAGCCAAAGCCACCGATCAACTGCGCGAAGAAATCTCTGCAGTACTGACAGTGGCCCAGCCCGAAGACGAGGTGGTGGTAAAGGTAGAAAGCCCTGGCGGAGTTGTGCATGGCTACGGCCTGGCGGCGGCTCAGTTGCTGCGCATCCGTGAAAAAAACATTCCTTTGACTGTATCGGTGGACAAAGTGGCGGCCAGCGGCGGTTATCTGATGGCCTGTGTGGCTCATAAAATTTTGGCAGCCCCCTTTGCCATTGTTGGATCGATTGGCGTGGTGGCCGAATTCCCCAACTTCAGCCGCTTGCTGAAAAAAAATGAGGTGGATTACAAAGAGTACACCGCTGGCGAATCCAAACGCACGGTGGGGGTTCTATCAGAAATCACCCCTGCTAAAGAAGACAAATTCAAACAAGAGCTCGAGCTTACCCATGTTTTATTTAAAGACTTTGTTAAAGCCTATCGACCACAGTTAGAGATCGAAAAAATTGCCACCGGTGAGCACTGGTACGGCAAAACCGCCTTGGATTTAAAATTGGTGGATGTCATACAAACCAGTGATGATTATATTCAAAATAAAATTTTTGCTGGTGAAAAAACGGGGAAGCATTCAGAAGCTTATCAAGTGGTGGAAGTGCATTTAGAAAAGAAAAAAGCCTTTAAAGATAAAATTTCAGAAATGATCTCTTTAAGTGTTGAACAAGCCACCAGTAAAATTCTTGAAAAACTGCAAGGGAAAAGATGGCTGTAGATACCCCCACTTTGCAGGTTAAAAATTTGCAAACCACCTTTGCTACGCGCAAGGGTTTGGTCAAGGCCATTCAAAATGTGTCCTACGATTTATTTCCGGGGAAAACTTTGGGTGTGGTTGGTGAAAGTGGTTGTGGAAAGTCCGTGACTTCCTATTCAATCATGCGTCTGATCAAAGAACCGGGCAAAGTTTCTGGCGGAGAAATCTGGTTTCAAAGCCCAGATTCGGCGCCACAGTCCCCGTCACTGCCGCCGTCACAGCCAGGATCGCAGCCGCGGTCGCATACGGCCACCAGCAGACAAAATTTATTGCAAATTTCAGAATCGGCCATGCAAGATATCCGTGGTCGCCATATTGCTATGATTTTTCAAGAACCGATGACCGCCTTAAATCCACTATTGACCATTGGTCAGCAGATTGATGAACAGATTTTGCGCCATGAAAGAATCAGCTCTACAGAGTCAAAACAAAGATCTGTTGATATGCTAAACCAAGTGGGCATCCCTTCGCCATCCGACCGATACAATTCTTATCCACATCAGTTATCGGGTGGAATGCGCCAGCGGGCAATGATTGCCATGGCTTTAAGCTGTAATCCTGATGTGTTGATTGCGGACGAACCCACCACAGCTTTGGATGTGACCATTCAAGCGCAAATTTTAGAATTGTTTGAAAATTTGCAAAGTAAATTTAATACTAGCATTCAGTTTATCACTCACGATTTAGGGGTGATTTCTGAACTGTCCGATGACGTGATGGTGATGTACGCAGGCCACGTGTGCGAAAAAACTTCGTCAGAAAATTTATTTTCTAACCCCAAGCACCCTTACACCGCAGCCTTGCTAGAATCTAGGCCCCGCCGCGGACAAAAGCACACCCGATTAAAAACCATCGAAGGCACAGTGCCTGCTTTGCATGATCTGCCCCCTGGCTGTCCCTTTGCCAATCGCTGTTCTAGGGCCTTGGCTGAATGTTCCATCCATAAGCCTTTACTTACAAACTCAACCCACGCCGTGGCCTGTTGGAATCCTTTATGAGCAATACCGCGACGGAGTCTTCTTCTCATTTACCATCACCGATTTTGCAGGTGCAAAATCTAAGCAAGCATTTTGTGTTACGCAAAGGCCTACTGCAAAGACCCTATGCCACGGTCAAAGCCGTGGATGATATTTCTTTCTCTATCCAAAAGGGCGAAACCTTGGGCTTGGTTGGCGAAAGCGGCTGTGGCAAATCCACTTTAGGGCGCACAATCCTAAGACTTTATGAACCCACCGCCGGGCAAATTTATTTCAAACAAACAAATTTCAATAGCCTCAAAGGCAAAGACTTGCGGCAACAGCGCTGTCATATACAAATGATCTTTCAAGATCCCTATGCTTCTTTAGATCCACGCATGACCGTGGGACAAATTTTACAGCAGCCTTTTTTAATTCACGATTTGCTGAATGGTCGCGATCTGGAAGATCGTATTCAGGAACTGCTGTTATTGGTGGGGCTAAAATCTTCCGACATCAATCGCTACCCCCACGAGTTTTCTGGTGGTCAACGGCAGCGCATTGCCATTGCCAGGGCCATTGCTTTAAATCCTGACTTGATTGTTTGTGACGAGCCGGTCAGCGCCTTGGATGTGTCTATTCAAGCGCAAATTTTAAATTTACTGAAAGATCTGCAACAAAAATTAGGCCTGACTTATTTGTTTATTTCTCACGATTTATCGGTGATTGAATATTTTTGTGATCGTGTGGCGGTGATGTATTTGGGTAAAATTGTCGAAACAGCACCCACCAGTGATCTGTTTAATAGCCCACACCATCCCTACACCCAGGCCTTGCTAGCAGCCATCCCTACTATGGGACAAGGCAAAAAAAATCGCCATTCATCACCACGAAAATTTTTAACTGGCGAAGTGCCCAGCCCCTTAAATCCCCCTTCCGGTTGCAGCTTTCATCCCCGCTGTCCTCACAAAATGGCTGTGTGTTCGGTACAAAAACCAGAGTTGTATAAAATCAAAGATGATCAATTTTCACGCTGTTTTTTAGCAAAGGAGTTTTCCGATGAAAACAAAAGTTCTTAATTTTACGGTCAGTGCTTTATTGACTGTGCTGGCTATAGCCCCAAAGGCCGTGGCCTTGCCGTCCAACAAAGAACTTAAAATTGGCATCAGCCAAGAATTTGAAAGCTTGAACCCTTTGATCATGTCGATGTCGGCTTCGGCCTACATGTATCGCTTGGTGGGACGCACCTTGGTGATTTTAGATGCCAATAGCAAATGGGTTCCGCAGCTGGCCAAAGACATTCCCTCTTTAGAAAAAGGTACGGCTAAAATTGTTGATGTGGGCGGCAAGAAAAAAATCATTGCCACTTGGGAGATCATCGAAAAGGCCAAATGGTC
The DNA here is from genome assembly GCA_049315665.1 of Pseudobdellovibrionaceae bacterium. Taxonomy (GTDB): domain Bacteria; phylum Bdellovibrionota; class Bdellovibrionia; order Bdellovibrionales; family Bdellovibrionaceae; genus JBMOJS01. The sequence goes on from JBMOJS010000025.1 coordinate 15,126, forward strand.
CGACGGCAAACCCGTGATTTGTGATGATTTTGCTTTGTCTTTAAAAATCGCCTCTAGCCCCACTGTTAGCGTGGGTGAAAAAGAAACGTGGACCCAGGTAGAAAAAATTGAAGCTGATCCTAGCAATCCTAAAAAATGCACCTTCACTTACGAAAAAGCCAAATGGGATTTTTATCAATTGGCTAACTTCGCCCCTGTGCCCAAACATCTAGAAGAGGCCGTGTTTAAAAAACACGGTCAACAAAAAGAAGGTTATGAAAAAAACTCGATCTTTGTAAAAGCCCCTACCACTCCAGGAATTTCTTGCGGTCCCTATGTGATCAGCGAAGTGAAATTGGGATCTCATGTCAGCTTTGCCCCTAATCCTTATTTTTATGGGCAGCCACCAAAAATTCAAAAAATCATTGTCAAATTGATTCCCAACACGGGAACTTTAGAAGCCAACTTGCGATCGGGAACCATTGATATGATTTCGCCACTTGGATTGGATCTGGATCAAGCCATTGCTTTTGAAAAAAAGGTCAAAAGCGAAAATTTACCCTACAGTGTTTTGTTTAACCCCAGCATCACCTACGAACACATTGATTTAAATTTAGACAATCCGATTTTAAAAGATTTGAAAGTGCGTCAGGCTTTGCTGCATGCGATGAATCGCGAAGATCTGGTGCAAGCCCTGTTTGAAGGTCGTCAACAGTTTGCCTTGCACCATGTGTCGCCTAAAGATCCTTGGTTCAGCAAAGATCCCAAAGTGGCCAAGGCCTATCCCTTTTCTAAACGCACCGCCAATAAACTGCTGGATGAAGCTGGTTGGAAGTTGGGTGCTGATGGTATACGAGCCAAAGATGGCAAAAAACTCAGCTTGGTTTTTATGACCACGGCGGGCAATAAAACTCGTGAAAAGGTGCAAGTGTATTTGCAAAGCCAATGGAAGCAAATCGGAATTGAAATTGTGATTAAAAATGAACCCGCCCGGGTCTTTTTTGGCGAAACCACTCGCAAAAGAAAATCTGAGGCTTTATCGATGTTCGCTTGGGTGTCTTCGCCAGAAAGCAATCCGCGATCGACTTTTCATTCAGCCTCTATCCCCACAGAAAAAAATGGCTGGTCCGGACAAAACTACACCGGTTGGAAAAACCCCCAAGTGGATCGACAGTTGGATGCCATGGATTTAGAATTCATGCCACAAAAGCGAGTGCAGATCGCCCACGATTTGATTTTGCAATACACCACTGATATTCCGGTGCTGCCACTTTTTTACCGTTCTGACATTGTGGTGCTGCCTAAAAATTTACAAAACTATCGCCCAACAGGGCATCAGTTTTATGAAACCAGTGAGGCTGAAAAATGGACGCTGAACTAGCGAAAGGGCCAACATTGTGAGTAGCTTCATTCTTCGCCGCTTACTGCAGACTGTAGTCGTGGTTGTTTTGTTATCTTATGTTTGTTTTTACATGATGACTTTGATGCCCGGGGACCCCGTAGATATGCTGGTGTCTTCAAATCCAAAAATCACGGCGGACGATATTGTGCGCTTGCGTGAATTGTATGGCTTGGATCAACCGGCTTATAAACGTTATCTGACTTGGGTCGGGCCACTGCTTCAAGGCGATTTGGGTTACAGTCGCACCTACCGCATTCCTGTGGAAGAATTGATGGGTCCACGCTTGTACAACACTTTTATTTTGTCTTCTGCGGCTTTACTTTTATCGCTGTTAGTTGCTGTGCCTATGGGGGTTTATTCCGCTTTAAAACCAGGCTCAAAAACAGATTATGTTGTGAATTTTTTTTCTTTTGCAGGCATATCTATACCTGCCTTTTGGTTAGCCTTAGTCTTAATTATTTTATTTGCGGTTAAGTTTCCACTCTTGCCTGCCGGGGGCACTCAAACTATCACCGAAGGGGAAGTGGGGTTTTGGACTGGATTTTTGGATCGCAGCAAATATTTAATTTTACCGGTTCTTAGTTTAAGCATTCAACAGATCGGTCGCTTTGCCAGGTTCGTGCGCAGTAGCATGATGGAGTCCATGAACAATGATTATATTCGCACGGCCAGAGCCAAAGGATTAAGCTCTTCAGCGGTGATTTGGAATCATGGCTTTCGCAATGCTTTACTACCGATGATCACCGTGGTGTCTTTAAGTTTTTCTTCTATATTTTCAGGGGCCTTACTGACTGAAACTGTTTTTGCTTATCAAGGGGTGGGCAAGCTGGTTTTTGATTCGATCATTGGCAATGACTACAATGTTGCTATGGTGTCTTTTATTATTTCAGTCAGTATGGTGTTATTGATGAACTTGGTGGCTGATATTTTGTACGCCGTGGTGGACCCACGCATTTCATACTCATAAAGGATTTTGTGGCAAATACAGTTTCATCCCCCGAAAAATCACAAAGTTTAAAAAAATTAATGCTGGCGCATTTTTTACAGCACAAGTTGGCCGTAGCCGGATTTATCTGCATTTTATTTTTATCTTCGGTGGCTTTGTTTGTGGATGGAATTGCTAAAATCACCGGATTAGACCCTGATCGACAAAACATCACTCACCGTTATTTGCCGCCCTTGTCTAGGGCTGTGGCGTCTACAGATCAAATTGAATCCCAGATCGAACAGTTTTTAAATTTGCATCGCGATCAAGCCCTGGCTATTGGCCAAGCTTTGCTACAAACGGGAAAGCTCAGCACCACGGATCCTGAAGAGGCTTTGTTTGAAGTGGCGCGCTTATCCACTAGTGATGCGATAGCCGCAGAAGTGCTGCTTAAAGATTTGCAAAAAAATCCGCAGATTTCTGAGTCTTTGCCCCTGTACACAAAATCTTTTCAATCCATGTCTACCTTTCATTTGTTTGGCACCGACGAATTGGGCCGTGATGTTTTGATTCGTTTGATCTATGGCACCCGTGTGTCTTTGGGTGTGGGTGTTTTAGTGGCCTTGGCCAGTGCCTTGATCGGTTTACTGATTGGCAGTTTGGCCGGATACTTTGGTGGAGTTTTAGATATCGTGTTGATGCGAGTGACCGACGCCCTTTTGTCTTTACCCACTATTCCTGTATTGATCATTATGGCCGCCATTGATTTAAGTAAGTTGCCGGCATTAAAATCATTCATCAGCGCTGGCAATGAAAGTATATATAAAATGGTATTTATATTATGTCTGTTCTCATGGATGACCGTGGCTTTATTGGTGCGCGGAAGTATTTTGTCTTTGAAAGAGCAAGATTTTATTTTAGCAGCCCGCACCTTGGGCGCCACCGACTTTACAATTATTTTACGGCATATTTTCCCCAACGTGTTGGCGCCCATTTTAGTGTCCATCACATTAGGCGTAGGCGAGTCCATTTTGTTTGAAGCGGCCCTTAGTTTTTTAGGTTTGGGCATCATGCCCCCCACGGCCAGTTGGGGAAATATGTTGAACAATGCCCAAGAGCTGATTTATCAAGCTCCGTTTTTGGCCTTATTGCCTGGTGTGATGATTCTTATCACCACCATCAGTTTTAACTTTATCGGCGATGGCCTGCAAGCGGCCTTAGATCCAAAAAGCTTACAGCGCTAAGTAAGTCGCATTAGTGCCTGCAAGCCAGGCTCAGTGCGTATTCGCGTATGTGTAAAAAATAACTGTATAAAACTTAGACATTTTGTTTTTGGCGACCATTGAGTTAGTTTCAAGTGGAACTATTTTGGGGGATGGGGTCGCTGTAGTTGGATCAAGGGGGCTGAAAGGGTTTTTTCATGCCGCAAAGTTTATTGCCCCGATGTAAAGCTCATTTTTATATTTCATATTTTAATTCCGCACTTTTAATTGCCGCCAGTATTTTTCTGCAGAGCTTCGCTGCTAGGGCCGTTGAACCAAACACGATTATTGATCGAACACCTGCTTCCAGCAGTGTAGGCAAAAAAACGGTGTGTTCGATCACCATCAATTCGGATCAAGAAATCAATGCCTTCAAAAAAAATCTATCGCCAGATTTATGGAACTTTGTTGAGCTGACCACACTCAAAGCCGACGGCCCATCGGGCAGTTCTGGTACAAGCGATGAAGACAGCAAAAAAGACTGGATGAAGAACGCCTGCGCTGCAAAGCCTGCTTGTGATATTTTATTGATCTCGGGCCATTTTGGCGGATCTTTTTTTGGCAAGTC
>JBMOJS010000247.1:0-4308 GCA_049315665.1 Pseudobdellovibrionaceae bacterium
TCGCAGTCAATGTAAGCAAAATCAGCCAAAGCATCGACTCTGAAAACCGACCAAGAATAAGGAGATTTATCTATAGATCCCCATGCACGGTTGTGATTGCCATGGCCCCATTGAATCCCTGCCACAATGATCTTTTCTAGCTTGGGTTTGGCAATCTGTTCACGGGCTTGGGCAATCATCGCTGGGTCGGTGATGGCCACGGTGAAGGAGCCAGCTGTTTGTGAGTTTTTAATTCCAGCTAAAAAATAAACTGCTTCGGAACTGGGTTGCAAAGGTTCTGGTTGAAAAATTTCTGCCGAACTAAAATTGAAATTTTGATCCACCAGCAAAGAATGCAAACGTTCAGTGCCTTTGATATACAAAGATACAGCGTTGGCTGGACGCTTTAAACTGACATGCCATTGTTGTTGCTTATCATTCAGATGAACGGACCATTGCTGAATGATTTTTTGTTTTTGGTCCAACCACTGTAGCTCAATATTATTTTGTAGAGCAGACAAGTTTTCAATAAATATATCCATCGATACACTATTCAACGCTTTAAAAAAATGACTGCGCTGGGGCGAGCTGAAAGAGTCCGTAGGTACAGACAGCCAGTGCTGTTGTTTTCTGCAATAGCTGCGCACTTCAAGGCTGTTGTTATTTAAAATTTGTATTGAATAGTTGTTGAATTGCAAAATATCTTTGGCATGCACAGTTGCTGTTTGGCGGGGTGAAACTTGGTAAATGGCAGAAGAGGTGTTGGTTGGACCTTTTTCATGCGCCAACCACTTTTGTATTTCGGCAGTTTTATTTTTTAAAGTGATTTTTGTGTTTTCAAGCTCACAAAAATGTGAAAAATAAAAAAATTCACTGGCAAGGCTTTTAGAGCAATAAAATAGGATTGAAGTTGCTGACAGGGTCGTTAAAAAAGCTTGTTGGATCTGGTGCCAAAATAGTTTTTTCATGGACTTTGGATCGGGTTGGATAAAGAAAACTTAAACCTAAGTCCAGTCTTGTAAAAAAGTTCGACAGATTTGGCAGGCTTATAAAGGGATAAAAAGTGTTACAAAAAACAGCAAAAGCTGATACACCTGATGAGCTTAGAATGATTGATGGAGGCCCCTTGTCTGTTAAAAAACTGTTTGCCAAAATTACCCCGACTCCGATGAAAAGAAACAACCTGAGCGATGAAAAGAAAGTGCTGATCATTCGTGATCATTTTGCTCAGATTTTGCAAACCCTAGGCTTGGATCTGTCGGATGACAGCTTGAAGGACACGCCTAAAAGAATCGCCGAAATGTATGTGAACGAGATTTTTTCAGGCTTAAAAATAGAAAACTTTCCTAAAATCACCACCATTGAAAATTCGATGAAGTACGATCAGATGATTGTGGTAAGAAAAATCAAATCTATTTCGGTGTGTGAGCATCATTTTGTCAGCATTGATGGTTTAGCCACGGTGGCCTATATCCCGCGTAAAAAAGTCATCGGTCTTTCTAAAATCAATCGCGTGGTGAAGTTTTTTTCTCGCCGTCCGCAAGTGCAAGAGCGTTTAACCAAGCAAATTGCTGATTGTTTACAAGTCTTGCTGGGTACTCCAGATGTGGCCGTGTTTATCGAAGCCAAGCATTTCTGTGTTGTGCAAAGGGGTATTGAAGATTCACAAAGCACAACTTCGACTTCAGATCTACGTGGTGCTTTTCGCCGCGATTCAAAAACGCGAAAAGAATTTTTGAGTATGTGTAATACCAATTCCTTTCAATAATTGTTGTAACTAAAACCGTGCTTTGATCATTCCTACCTGAGTTCCTGACCAGTTGTTTAAAGTTTTTTCAGTCCATGGTTTCAGCAGCTCTTGCTCTGGTGCAGGTAAAAAACGATGCATAAGGCTGGCGATGCCTATTTGTGCTGCTCTTTCGCTGCCATCTTTTGCTTTTAAAACAAAAACGCGATTCAACTGGGGGGCCACCGCTGTCATCATGCCCTCGGCTCCCACTTTCACCAGCCATCTACCTTGTCCTGATTGCATCAGTCGTGTGCAAAATTCATCAGTGCCCGAATTGTATTCTGGATTTTCAACCACGTATTTGTACACCAAAGACTCTGCTGTATTTTTATTTGTAGCAAGCCCGGCAAATGAGGACATGGCCTTGGCAAAGGCAGAAAGTGGCATTTGCCATGCTGGAATTCCGCAGCCGTCGACGCCCCAGTGGCAAAGTTGGTGTTCAGATTTATTTTCGATCTCTTGTCGCAAGGCCTGTTGCACCGGATGATCGGGTTGAAAATAATTTTCCATCGGTGCTTGAAGGGCTTGGGCGAGTTCCAGCTGCGAGGCATGTTTGCCCGAACAATTGTTGTGCAGCTTGCTGGGTTTTTGCTGACTTAAAATCAACTGCTCGTAAGACTCATCATTAAAAGGTGGATGGGCCCCACACACTAGATTTTTTTCTGAGCAGCCCATTCTGGCCAGCCATGCGGCGACGACTTGTGTATGAATTCTTTGGCCAACATGCGAAGCGCAGCCACAAGACACTTCAAGAGGATTTAACTTGTGGCCTTGCTGTATCTTCCAACGAATCAAAGGCAAAATTTGAATCATTTTGATCGCCGAGCGCGGAAAAATATTTAATTCTGATGGAGCATGGGCCGCAATTGTCTGGCCCTGCAGATCAGTGACCTGCCAAAAAACTTCGTGGCTAGATTCAAGATATTCAGAACGGTAAACTTCAATTTGCATAGGGGTGTTGATCCGTGGGTTGGTTTTATTTGCAGCAGAGTCATCTTAGTGAATGACCTCTATTAATTATGGGTCATGTTTGGGCCGAGTCAACTTGTTACATGAGCAGCATTTGAACACAGTCAAACTAATCTAGATATGAAATAAGTATTGCTATAGGCTTTGGATTAAGTAATTATTTTTTTGGTTCTTTTTTGAACTTTATGGAGGTTTTTAATGTTCGAAATCAGTGCCCTGCAAACACTAGGTATGGCCGCAGCAGTGATTATGTTTGGTCGCATACTAGTACAAAAAATTGGTTTTTTTGATAAATACAATTTTCCAGCCCCAGTGGTTGGTGGTTTAATAGTTGCTATTGTTTTATTTATTTTAAAGAAAAATCAAATCTTGCATGTGAAATTTGACTTGGCTTTTCAAGAAGCTTTGATGATTGGATTTTTTGCTTCTTTAGGTTTTGGCGCTTCTTGGATAGCACTTCGTGCTGGTGGCAAAAGCGTCATAAGCTTTTTAATCATCTGTATAGGTGTCTTACTTTTGCAAAATATTCTTGGCGTATTTGCTGCGCGTCTGTTGGGCGAACCTGATTTAAAGGGTATTTTAGCTGGATCTGTTGCACTTGCCGGAGGGCCGGGGACCTCATTGGCTTTTGCTCCGCTGTTTGAACAAGCGGGTATAGCTGATGCTAAAACTTTTGGTTTGGCTTGTGCCTTAGGCGGAATTTTAATGGGCGGTATTTTTGGACCACCCTTAGGCACGTATTTAATTCGTAAGCATTCGTTAAAGTCATCAGGGGTAAAAGCAGCCCCACCTGTGGATGCTCGTTTAGAGTTAGGTCCGACCAAAGACTTTAGCTTTAACGCCAATGTGCAAGAGCCAGAAGTGAATCTATTAAAACACATTTTAGGTTTGATTATTGTGCTGGGACTAGGAACCATTGTTAGTCATTTTATCAAACAAACTGGCATCACTTTGCCTATTTATATTGGGTCTATGTTTGTTGCCGCTATTGCACGAAATATAGATGATAAATTTTCTACTTTTAGATTAAATGAAAAACTTATTGATGAAATTGGGTCCATTTGTTTGAGTTTATTTATTGCAGCATCAGTTATGAATTTAGACTTGGCGCAATTGCAAGCAGGCGCCTTTTCTTTGTTTTTCTTTTTGTTCGTACAAGCGTTGATGGTGATTGTTCTTTCTGTGACTGTTATTTATTGGTGGACAGGAAAAGATTTTGATGCCGCCGTTACTAGTGCCGGTTTTGCAGGTTTTATGTTAGGGACTATGGCCAATGCTATGGTCAATATGAATGCGCTAACGCAAAAATTTGGTCCAGCGCGCAAGGCATACTTAGTTGTCCCGATTGTGGGAGCTTGTTTTATTGATTTTGCAAATGCCGCATTTATTACTTTTTCAATCAACTTTTTAAAGTAAAATAAATTTAAACCTGATCCGTTATCTGCTAGAGGTTAAGTGTTGATTTTTTATGTCTGCGAGGCAGTGCTTGGAATTTTTCGCGCTGGTGGGGATTTGATTTTCGCGCTGGTGGGGATTTGATTTTCGCGCTGGTGGGGATTTGATTTTCGCGC
>JBMOJS010000026.1:0-19012 GCA_049315665.1 Pseudobdellovibrionaceae bacterium
TCTGGGTTAAATTCAAATCCCCCGCTTCAATTTTTTCTGCCACCTGCTGGGATTCGTTTTGCGGCAACTGCGCCAACAGTCGGGCTGCATCGATGCGCCGTTGCGCACTGGCTGGGGCATAGCCCAATCCCCTGACCAAGTATTCAAAGAAACTGGGATAGGCCATTTGCAAATACAGTTTACGCCGGTCCACTTCAGCCAGGTGCCATAAAATGTGGGTGGTCAGTTTTCTTTCGCGAGAAGTCAGTTCCATAAGCTTATTGTGTAAGACTTCACTGGGTAGATTTTGTAAAGGCATAGGAATAGTTGTATTGACCGTATAAGCTGAATGCATAGGGCCTCCGTAATATTTTTTGTAATCAAATTCAAATTCACTTCGATATGAATCAATCCAATTTTGATCTTCATTCAACCAAGTTGATTTCGATTTCTGAATTAAAAATAAACTACCACAGCTTTTCAAATGCCATTTTTAGGGTTTTTTGAAGCAACAAAAATGAATTCACAAGCGCTAAAAACGCTATTTAAGATCACTGCAAAAGGCCTTTAGAAAAGCTTTTTCTACCGCTGCACCAAGCTTGGCGTGCTAAATATTTTTTTGTAGTGTAAACAATTCTAAACGCATGATTTTAGTGTCAAGCATTAATTTTCAATGAATGCTTGGTGTTGTAAATAAAGGCTCTTTTTTTAAAGTATTTTGTACCATAACTTAAATTCGAATTCCACTTGGAATTGAAAAAAGAATTGTTGCGCTACCACTTCCGTTTGAAACCCAAATCTTAGATGCGGTAAATATTGTGGCGATGATAATAAGTTTAAAAAATTAGGCTACCGCTTTGAATGACAACTCGTAAGGATGTGCCGGAAATTCCACAATAAGTCTGTCGTAATCAAATTTCAACTTTGGCGTGATTGTCTTTCGACCCGATTTTTCCTTTTCAAAAACTATAAAGCCAGCTTTGGCCAAAACATGACAATCTTTTTGAACAGGGGCAATCGCACGATCGACTATTTTTGCCAACTCATAAACCGAATTCGGCTTTTCAGATGCAATCAAGGTTAGGATCTCTAGTTTTTGAAGAGTCATGAAACTACGAAAAGCATTGATGGACTCAAACAAAACAACATCTTTAGGTTGAATGTAGGCTGTTTTCTTTTTAGGAAGATCAATGAGCTCTTGTTCAAGTTGATCAAGACTTTTAAATTTAATTATCAAAGGTTTTTTATTTTTCATTATTCACCTTTTTATCTTCAGGTAACTTTGTATGTAAGTGATAACCAAATGGCTCATGGTTATCTAAAAGCAATATTAAAATTCCAGTTTCTCTCTCAACCAAAGCACACCTTACCTTATACCCGTCAGGAAACTTCAGACTCTTCGGGATCTGATAAACCTTGATGTGAGCCTCGAATTTTTGATTCTCAAGCAAAACAGTTTGCTGAATAACAATTCGGGCCCTCGTCATCCACGACCTACTATACTAAATATCATATTGCCAGTCAATAACATTTGAACCCATCCTTTTATTTTTTAAAAGACTTCTTGTAAAAAAACCTAGCTCTTTGAAAAATTTTTTTATTACAAGTGCAATTTCATGGATGATTCTAATCTTTGATTGCATAGAAACAGGCCATTGTTAGCATCCAAATTTCGGAACTTCTAGCCAGTATTTTAATCCATGAGTTTCAAATGGAAGCAGTTCAACAGCAAAGTTTTGTATTTGCCTACACAGTTACTTCCACGATGGACGTATTTAATTTTTTCAAATCAAAAATTGCATGTCAAAAAGTTCAACAAACTTCAACGGCACTTGTAAAGCACGTAGACACCTTTTATTGCCTTAAAACGAATCAAACCATCAAGGACACTGGCACAGTCGTCACAAGGTGAAATAAAGAAGATGTGAACTTATATATGTTCTAGTGACGGCAAGCCCAACAGTCCCCTATCACAACCCTGCCACATCAAGCTGACGGGCTTTATGGTGGGGGTTATTTCATGCTCTTTCGTCTTTCGAAGATTCCATCACAACGTATGAGGTTATCGCATTGACTTGTGGCAGTGTTCCTAAAACCTCGGTATGAAAATGTTTATAAGCAGCCAGATCGCTAGCTTCGACTCGCAGAATGTATTCAAAAGTACCAGTTACGTTGTGACATTCTCGAACTTCTTTTGCTTTAGCGATGGCACTTTCAAATCCCTTTTGTGAACGCTTATTGTGATCAGACAATCCAACGCAGACGTAGGCCAAAAACCCAATCCCAATGGCCCTAGGATTGATCACGGCACGATAGCCGACTATTGTGCCGTTGCTTTCTAGTTCTTGCACTCTGCGAAGGCAGGCCGATGGCGATAGCCCAACACGATTAGCAAGCTCCAAATTGGAAACACGTCCATCCTTTGAGAGTTCTTGCAATATTTTATTATTAATTTGATCATTAACCATCATTTATTGTGCTAATTGATCATTTTAACTGTAAAAAAGCAAGCCTATTCGGTCTGTTTTGCAATATAATTGCTTTATGAATATTACGTCACTTTACGCACTCGCATCCTTTGCCTTTGTTTCATCCATAACCCCTGGACCCAACAATTTTATGCTTTTGGCTTCTGGAGTAAACTACGGATTTCGCCGAACGATCCCACACCTATTGGGGGTGAGTTTTGGCTTCACATTGATGATTGTGATTGTTGGGGCTGGAATAGCAGAACTCTTTGAAAGCTGGCCAGTTGCATTCAAGGTCCTCAAAATACTCAGTGTCATATACATGCTGTGGTTGGCTTGGAAGATTGTAAATTCAGGATCGCCCCATTCAAAAACAAATGACAAAAAACCAATGTCCTTTCTACAAGCAAGTCTTTTTCAATGGATCAATCCCAAAGCATGGACCATGGCAATAGCTGCTATCACAATCTATACGCCCAATCATGACATGAAGACAGTATATGTTGTTGCTTTAGTATTTGGCCTGATCAACCTTCCCTCAGTGGGATGCTATGCCTTGATGGGCCAAAAATTAAGTGGCTGGCTTTCGCACAACCATCAATTGCGCATATTCAATTTAGTGATGGCCACACTTTTAATTTTATCTTTAGTCATGATCTTATGATCTGTTTAAATTAAAAAATCAGACTTCCGCTTTGAATGACAATTCGTAAGAATGTTCAGGGAATTCCACAACAAGTCACCTGTCAGGCTCAATACTTTGTTTATGGCTCAAAAATAAAGTCTTTCGTTTTTTGAGTTTGTGGTATATACTATGGTATATACCACGGAGGTGGATATTATGCGAAAAGCAAAAGCCGCAGTCAGAAAATATAAAAATAATGATGATTTTGAAGCTGAAGATAACGGACTTCCGACGGCAAAGCTTTTTCAGAACGGTCGAAGTCAAGCTGTACGACTTCCTAAGGAGTACCGGTTTGAGGGGCCTGAGATTGGGGTAGGTCGCGTGGGTAATGCTGTGATTCTGTATCCCCTGAATGATCCCTGGGGTGTATTTTTTGAAGGAGCTGAGGAATTGTCACAAGCAAAACTAGGCCCCCTGAAGCGCGAACAGGGGCAGACCAAACGGAGATTTGAGAAGTGATTTATTTGCTCGACACGGACACCTGCAGTTACATCATCAAAAGCCCTGAACTTGTGCGAAAGAGGTTTGAGCAAATCCATGCGGGAGATCTTGCGATCTCGGCCATCACATGGGCGGAGCTGAATTCATGGATCATGATGAGTTCAAAGTCAGAGCAGCGTTTGCTGAGTCTGCAAAAGATGTTTGCCCCGGTGAATATACTGCCCTTTACTTCAACCGATGCCACCTATCATGGAGCTATTCGAAAGCATTTGAAGGATCAAGGGCAAATGATTGGGGCTTTGGATATGCTCATAGCCGCCCACGCCTTATCCCGCGGACTGATTGTAGTTACCAATAATGTCGATCACTTTGGGCGTGTACCACAGTTGAAAATCGAAAACTGGTTTAAAGCCTAAGTATTTATTTTTAGCGCCGAAGGATCCTAGCAACTTCCGCGATGGAAGTCTTTAATTTTTTCAAATCAAAAAATGCATATTGCCTCATAGATAAATTTCCCATGCATGCGCTTTACTCCAAAAGCAGAGCTTTGTGATAAACCCTGTAAGGGGTTAAAAGTTGCAAAAAAAATCTTTTACAGTAAAAACTCGATTTGGCCAAATTTATCTGAAGTTACTACAGACTTTTCTGACCCCAGTTTAAATATAACTTCAGGCAATGATTTGGTTTTTTTAGTGCTTGCAGAAAAAGTGAATATTAAACCATCTATGATTCAACCTTTTCCGCAAATAACTGCTTCGACAGCCCAAGACCTAAAATCCGATCAGCAGTATTGGGGCGTGGGCGTCCCAGGTAAGGGTCAAGAGGTAAATAGTGAAGGCGATACATTAGCTAGGATTTATTATTTTGAAAAACAAACAACTAGCCATATTTCAAGCACTGGTAGATTCTCTTTCGGCCGGGGATACCATGGCCAGTCGGGGGGCGGGCTTTACAATAAGTCGCTGGACAAGTTGAAGGGTGTCTTTTCTTTGGCAAGTTATGAGCCGGACCCATTGGCTTATTGGACTTTCTTCAAAATCTTCAACACCACCGACGTTCAACTTTACCAAAATATTTTGAAAAATATAGAAATATTAAAAGATGCCAGCACCGAGGCCGCCAATAAAAATGCTATTAACTTGCTGTATGAAAATATAGATAAAGAGGATGTGAACTTATATATGTTCTAGCAGCGTCATCACCAAGCCACCACTCCCCTACCACAGCTGGGCCGCTTTCAAGGTCCATGGGGAGTTTGGCAATTGAGTCTGCATTTGCTGATACAAAGCTTTCGCTTGGTTGAAGGTGTCTTGGGCCAGTTGCTGGCGATCTAAGACCTCACCATCAGCCACCTGGGACAATTCGCGCAGGCGCAAATCTGATAGCTCACCGGATGCAATGCTTTTGGCTAACAGCACATTGGCCTGCACGGTTTTATACAAGGCCTGGGCAAAAACATTTACCCCAGGACCCCACTTTAAAATAAATGATGTGCGGTTTATACAAGCCACATACTCTTTTTTCTGGCAATAAAAATCAGCAATGGAAAATTCATACTGCGCCAATCTTTGTCGGGCCTGATTACGAAACTCCAACACTTGCGCAGTGTATTTGCCATTGGGGTATTCTTCTAAATAAGATTTGTAAGACAGCTTTTGCAAATAAGGATTGTCTGCTGTTTGTGAGCCATTCAACCCCAAGGCCCAATACAACCAATCCGGAGAGTTCTGCACTTTTCTTGAAAGCACCAATTGATTCACAGATTGCAGCACGATAAAATACACATCTTCCGCCAAAGCTAGCCCGTGGTTCTGTTCTATAAACAAATTGCCTTCGTTGATGGCAAAAATATAGTCTTCGGCCAAATACAGATTTAAAACCAATCGGGCCCCAGCTTTTTGATAATAAGGAGCCACAGGATATTCACGGCTCAACCCCGCAAAAGTATTGAAAGCCTTACAGTGCTGGCCTTTAGATTCTTGTTGCAAACCCAGTTGCCATAAGTTTTCAGCATCAGCCTCTACCCCATTTTTATTTTTTGGGTTTTTATTTTTAGATTTTTGAGGATCCGAATTTTCTTGGGACTTTTCTTCACAATAAGACTTTTGAAAAATACGACTGAAAGGCGGCTCTGTTCGCACAAAATCCTTGATGGCATTGTAGATGCCTTCAGCACTGGCTTGTAAAGTCATCAACAATATAAGGTGAAAAACGCTGGTCTTTACTTTTTTAATCACTTTGATTTTTTTATTGGCATCCATAAGGTCCTCTTTTTTTATTGGCGAGTTTTTTAAATCCACGCCGACAGCAAAAGTAATTAGCAGAAAGCAGGCCAAGTTCGAATTTTCCCTTTGTTTTTTTCAGATCTATTTGAATTCATGCGCAAGCCAACCGTGATGTAATTTATTCTTTATCTGTACAAAAATGCGCATCGACGGCAAACAACAATTGTCACTGCCAGTGACAAAACTCTATGTGTTTGAATTCTTAGGCAATGACTTTTTGCATCTGGATTTTTTTGTAAAAATTCCGTGACTCTTTTAGGCCTGATATTTTTTTTAAATCGATTTTATCAGCCCTAGGCCTGGCCCAAAGCTTGATATAGAGGTTCTTCGATCAATCATGATCACAAACATAAAAACCTTTACAAGGGGGAGAATATGAAAACGAATTTAGTTATTGCAGCTGCACTGGCTGCTGCCGTTCAAGCCACAGCATCTATGTCGTTGGCTCAAGCTCCATGGTTAAAAGCCACAGCTGAAGTGAACTTTGATGCTACTGCCAAAGACTCTGAAGATTATGAATTGAATCTTCGTCATGATACTTCTTTGCGTTTTGAATTGATTTTACACGAAGGCGTTAAAGCCGTGGTTAAAGCCAGAATCATTCAAGATCTAGTGAATCGTGGAGAAGTGGTCGACAGTCTTAAAAAACAAGAGATCGAAAAAGTTTTGGAAGAAGCTTATATAGAAATCAATACCGCTGCATTTTCAAATCTTCCGCAAGCCACAGTTATTTTTGGTAAACACACTATGGCTTTTGGACAAGAGATGTTAGAGCTTCCTACTTTTCGTGACAACTTGCTGTACAATCTAGCTTCAGAGCGCGAGATGATAGGTCTAACAGTCAGCCTACCCACACAATTTTTAAAAGTTGTGGATAATATAGCTATTAGTTTATATGAAAATGGCTTTGGTGATTTAGACATCGCTGATCAAAAAGCAGTTTCAGTTAAATTGAGTAAAAAAATCTCTCAAACGGTAGAAGCGCAAATTTCTGCTTTGATCAAAGAAAATGCTTTGTCGGACCAAAACGAAAAACGTGGCAGCATTGGATTTGTATTTACCAGCCCCAATGGACAAACCAAAGTTTGGGCCAATGGTTTGGTGTTTGATGAAAATCCATTATTGCCAAACACTCGTTACGGAGCCAGCGTGGGTGCCAGCCAAAAATTTGGTCCTGGAACAATTGTGGTGCAGTATGAATACTTGCAAAAAAATGCTTCAGAAATTGCGGCTGCCTACAATATACCCGTGGGTCGTTATTTTACGCTAAGCCCTGAAGTGCGCCACACCATGAACAAAGTGACTGACAGTGATGACACGCGCATTGGCATCCGTGCCCGCTTGCAACTTTCAGCTGATGTAAATAGATCATTATTGACTGGTCGCAAAAACTAATTGTGGTTTGCCTCATCCATAAAAAAACTCAATGGATCATTGGCAGCGAAAACTAAAGTCATACACATTAAAACCGAGCCACTAACGGCTCGGTTTTTTTTAATCAAAGTGTCATCTGTGCAGTTTTCGTAAAAAAATTTGACGGGTCAGCGTCTGTCATTAATAATTTCACTCTATGAAAAACCGCCGTGAAAAACTATTATGTTACAGACTCGAATTTTTATTTTTAGGGCTGCTTTTTGTTTATCCAATCACCGGCTGCTCACGCTCGGGTCAGATTCAGACCACTGGCATTGCTGCTGCAGAAGCCAGCTCTTCTAACAGCAGTGACTGCAAGCACACTGCGACACGTTTCAAATGCGTGAAGTATTTAAAAAACTATGATGGCGATACTTTGACTTTTCAAATCCCCGATGTGCACCCCTTATTGGGACATAAAATCAGCGTTAGGGTGTTTGGCCTGGATACGCCAGAAATCAAAGGCCATCTTCCTTGTGAAAAAGAAGCCGCCCGCACAGCGCAACGTCTGGTTGAAAATCTGCTCACCCGCGCACAAAGGGTGGATTTGAACGATGTACAACGGGACAAATATTTTCGTGTTCTGGCCGAGGTTGTGGTGGACGGAAAATCTTTGAAAGATCTTTTAATGAAAAACAAATTGGCCTACGCCTACGCTGGCGGAACTAAACAAAAAATAAATTGGTGCAATCGCGGAGTTGCTTCGGAATAGCCACCTACAAAGCGCGGACCTTCTGGGTGGCTTCAAGGATACTTAAAAACTCTTCGCAAAATTTACCCATCACATTGTGGGCAAATTCGCACACGTCGATGGCGACCCCTTGTTCGGAACTAGAACCTAAGGATACTGCCCGACTGTGCACTAAAAAATCACTCAGACTGCAGGTCGGCACGGGTGTGCCCTCATTACTGACATTCAATGCAAAATGAATCTGGCAGGAAGTCACAGATTGGCTGGCAATACTGATGCTTAATTTTTTATTGTCCCAATAAATATCATCACCGCTGCGGCGAAATTTTTGGGCCACGGAAGATCCGGCAGCGTCCTGCGTGCTCACCACTTTTTCTAACAAAAGATCTTTCACAATGGCCGCCAATAGTCTTTGCAAACTGACTGCCGAAAATAAATCCACCCGAAAGACCTCGACCAAAAAATGCAGCATATGATCCCCGGCAATGGGTGACTGGGCCCGCAAATCTTCGCCATCCACCATATGGTGCCAGGGGATATCGCAGCCCCCTTGCCAAGCAATGATCGAATCCCCCAAAATCCCGTGGTTCATATAGGCATACAAAGGTTTCAGTTGTTCACCAGTGTATTTGATTTTATTAGATATATAATAAGTCTTCATCAGCCACTCCTGCTACAGTAAAGGCCCGGCGACTGCGTTGGCATGATTCGCACTGCCCGCACCATTTGACGCCAGAAAAATAACAAGGCCAAATCATTTTCCACGGCACGGCCCATTCCAATCCCTATTGCACAATCTGCACTTTATCTAAGGCCGTGGTGAAGCACTTCACTTGCACTCCATTGGCGGTAGAAAAATGAAAGGCTTTGTTTAAGCTTTGCAAATAATCTTCTGAATTGTCAGGAAATGTGCTGGCCTCTTCACGATTAAAACCCGGAATCACTAACTGGGCCCCACGCCCTTCAGCCACTGCAGCTGCAATATTTAAAAATACGCCATTGCGATTGGGCACCCACACCGCTTTGGCTGTTTCTGTAGAGACCTGATGATCATCAATGCTGACAGATTTTTGCACCGGAACTTCTTGTTTGTCCGTGTTCAGTGAAGACTTTCCAAGACCCGAAAAAAAACTCAAGTCGATCACTTGGTGCTGCACCGGCCTGCCTTGGGATTGCAAATGCTTCACCAAAGCGGCGGACTTTGCAATTTCTTGTTGGGCGGCTTTTTGTCGATAATCAAAAGTCAGGGCCAAGATAGCGCTGCTGTATTCATGCAAGGCTGCATACAAATTCACCGTGGAGTCCAAGCCCGAAGACAACAGCACAACTGCTTGATAAGCCGAGCCGTGTGTAATATTTTGACTTTTCAAGTTCATAGCACAACATCCTTAACTAAAATCTGAATCTTTTTTTGCCCGGCAAAATAATTCCACTGCACTTCGCCCAATAGTTTTACATCATAGTTCTGCACGGACGCACCCAAATGCTCTTTTTGTTGGGCCGACGGCGAAAACAACAAAGCTTCGATCTCATTGCTGCCTTGTGGTTTATCTGTGGCCCTAAGCTGCAGCTTTAAATGCCCACCTTTGAGTTCTTTAATGCCATTCACTTGCACCGAAAATAAAAAAATCGGCACAGCAAATCCAACCCCCATGGGTCCTAATAAATCATACCAGTCCATCCACGATCGCTGAAGTTCAGCTATATTCACATCCCCATCACAAACAACGGGCCTAACTGTTGAGCCTGGCTGCAAAGCCTGCGAAAAATGCAAAGCCAGTTGTTCCACCAAGCCCGCCACTTGCCCCACCGCCACTTCAAAACCTGCCGCCGGAGAATGCCCGCCAAATCTTTGCAGCAAGCCCGCTGCTGATTGCAAGGCCGTGACCAAACAAGCTGGGTGTTGGGGTGGCAACCGCGAACTGCCGACAATAATGCCTTCAGCATTTTCTGACCCCACAAAAGCTGGTTTGTTGAATTTTTGTGACAATTTGGTGGCCACCAAACCAATCACACCACGATGAAAGTTTGTTGAAGATACAAAAACAAAATCTGTTTGCGTCCAGCTTTTCAGCTTTTCCAAAGCTTCTTCTTCGGCTTGACTTTGCAGTTCGACCCTTTGGGCGTTGTTTTGTAAAATCTGCTGTACCAGGTTTTGCGCGGCTGAAAAATCTTGAATCAAAAAAATATCCACAGGCAGTAAGCCATTTTCCATCCGACTTAAAGCATTCAGTTTTGGGGCCAACTTCATGCCTAAATCTGTGGAGGTCAAAGGCCGCCCCCACAAATCCAGCTCCAGTATCAAAGCTTTCAGCCCTGGCCAGGTGGTGTTAGCCAATTTTTGCAAACCATGTTTAACCAACACCCGATTATCTTCGATCAAAGGCACCATATCCGTGACCGTGGCGATACAAAAAAAATCCAAAATAGATTTAAGATCCAAATTTTCTGGGGGCAGTTGTGAGTTGTTTTTGAACTCACGCTTCAAGGCGCGCAAAAGATAAAAGCCCACCCCCGCGCCGGAAAGATATTTTAATTTTGAAGTGCACAGAGGCTGATTGGGATTCACCACCACCAGGGCTTCGGGCAAAGGTTTTTCGCTCAAAGGCAAATGATGGTCAGTGATGATCACATCAATGCCCAATTCTTTGGCCCTGGCACAGGCGGCATGGGCGGTGATGCCCACGTCCACAGTGATGATCAGATCTACATTTTGATTTTTTAGGTCATCTACGGCGTGAGCATGAAAACCATAGCCTTCACTGAGCCGTTTAGGTTGATAGTGCATAATATGGGCGAAGCCCATTTGCTCTAAACCCAGGCGCAGCAAAGCTAAGCCCGATGTGCCGTCCAGATCAAAATCCGCATAAATACAAATTTTTTCTTGGGCCAAAAAAGCCTGCACAATGCGTTTCACCGCCTTGTCCATACCCAATATTGTGTAAGGGTCTTGCAGACGTGACATCTGTGGATATAAAAAATCTTGAAATTTTTCAGCCGTATTGATTTGTCTTTGTAGCAATAACTTTTGCAAGGCTAGGGGGAACCCCGGCGGAAAAAATTCCCCTGATGAGGTAGCGGAGCTTTTATCGATGCCCGAATTTTCTTTAAGCATTACCACCTCGATCAGATAGAATTTTTTTCTGGGTCAATTCAAAGACTTATCTGGCAGGTTTAAATTTCTCCATCAACAAAATCAATGGCGCTGCCACATAGATCGAAGAATAAGTTCCAAAAAAGATACCTATGCAGATTGCAAAAGCAATGTCAGACACCATACCATCAGCAAAGATATACAAGCACAAGGCCGACACGAAAGTCGTCCCCGAGGTGATCAAAGTCCGCACAAACATATCATTGATGGCCTTATTGATGATAAAAGAAATGCCTTTTTCTGCATTGACCCCTTCGGTTTCGCGAATACGGTCAAAAACCACAATGGTGTCGTTCAGTGAAAAACCAATCAGGGTTAAAATCGCAGCTAAAATAGGAATATTGACCTCTTTACCCACCAGCACAAAAATAGCCAGGGTGATGATCGCATCATGGGCTAAACAAATAACAGCTCCGGGAGCGTACTTGTAATCAAAACGCAAGGCCACATAAATCAAAATCACTAGTAGACAATAAAACACCGCTAAAAAACCATTGCGTTTAAGTTCGGCTCCCACTTGTGGGCCCACCGTATCCACACGACGAATTTCTGGGCCAAAGCTGGCAAATTTTTGCTCAACCACGGACTTTACTTTTGCGATGGAAGCGTTCAAAAGATCATTGGTTTCTTTGTCGGTTTTGCCTTTTTCACCTTGAAAGCGAATAATAAACTCACTGCTTTCGCCAATGCCTTGCACCGCCACATCATTCAATCCTAAAGTTTGCAGTTCGCCCCGCATTTGATCAATGGTCAACGGCTGAGCATACTTCACTTGAATTTCAGTCCCACCTTTAAAGTCGATGCCGTAGCTGATGCCTTTGACCGCCAAATAAACGATAGAGGCAATCACCAACAATAAAGAAATCCCGCCAAAGATACCGGCTTTGCCGACAAAATCAAATTTTCCATAACTTTCTTTTTGCGCTTGAACCATTTTTTATCCCCTACACATCTAAACAGATAATTTTTTTACATTCCAACGATTCATCAATAGATCCACAATCACTTTAGATACAAAAACGTTGGCAAACAAAGTGGTGAATATCCCCATCAACAAAGTCACAGCAAAACCCTTCACTGGCCCCGTGCCAAAATACAACAGAACAACCGCCGTAGCCCCCGTCGTCGCATTGGCATCTAAGATGGCCGACATGGCCCGACTGTAACCTTCTTGAATGGCTATCTTCCAGCTGCCGCCACTGCGCAGCTCTTCTTTGATCCGTTCATGAATCAACACATTGGCATCCACGGCAAAACCCACGGTCAAAGCAATCCCTGATATCCCCGGCAAAGTCAGCGTAGCGCCAAGACTGGTCAGCAATGCAAATATACATAGAATATTTAAGCTCAAAGACAAGGTCGCTATCACGCCCATGGCGCGATAATAAACAACCATAAAAATCACAATCAACAAGGCCCCAATGTATGAACCTAATTTGGCTTTAGCAATAGAGTCTGATCCTAAACTTGGACCTACGCGACGCTCTTCCAATTGCTCCAAAGACACCGGCAAGGCCCCCGCCCGTAAGGCGGTAGAAATCATTTTTGCTTCGTTCAAAGATTGATCTCGATCTCGAGTTCCACCACCCAAGGTGATCACCGCATTGCCACCGCTGATGCGATCCTTGATGTTTGGCGCAGACTTCACCACTTTGTCCAATACCACGGCCATCTGCTGGCCCACACTAGAACCAGTCAAATCCGCAAACTTCACAGCCCCGGCCGCATTGAACTTTAAACTGACCTCTGGCTCGCCGTACTGGCCAAAATTCACCCCGGCATCATCTAAAGCGTCCCCACCCAAATCAGTGTCGGTGCGCAAAAGAAGCGGAATAGAAGCGGCTTCAATTTTAGTCGCGTTTTCACTGCGCTCAAAATAGACCACGGTTTTTTCTGGCAATTTACCCAGCAGGTCTTGATTGATTTTTTTAACGTACTCTGGGTATTTCAAAGTGGCCAAAGAATAATTGCCGGCTTTTTCAGCAGCAGTTATTAAAACCCTCAACTCTTCCGTGGTTTTTTCGCGGGAAACCAACATAAAATCTAGTTTAGCTGTGGTATTGATCAGCTGTTTGGCTTTTTCAGCATCGGCCATACCCGGTAGCTGTACCAAAATTCGATCTGCCCCTTGCTGAGAAATGCTGGGCTCGGCCACGCCGAACTGATCCACACGGTTACGAATGGTCTCGATGGCTTGCTGTATCACACGACTTTTGTAATCTATCAAATAAGCATCAAAATAACGGTAATTCGCGGTATTTGCTGTGCTTGAAATCTGTTGCAAGGTAGTGCTGTATTGTTCAGAGAAATATTTTTCTAATTTGCTTTTGGCATCAGCTTCAGTCCCCCACTCCAAAATAACTTCACCCAAAGCGGCATTGCCAGCCCGGATGTCTTTGTAAGGGATATTTTCTTTGCTGAGTTCTGATTTTAAAGAGATCACCAAGCGCTGGACACTTTCACTGACCACACTGTTGACATCCACACCCAAAACCAAGTGCAGACCACCTTGAATATCCAGGCCATAATTCAATTTTTGTTTAGATGGCCACCAGATTTTGTCAGTAGAAATAACATTCGGAGCCACCCACACCAAAGCCAAAGCCACACCGAAAGCGGCGATCCATGTTCTCCAGCGCAATGAATCCATTATTTTTTCTCCTCTTTTTTAGCTGCACTTTGCGCGGCTTGCGCTGAAGCAATGGCGGCTTTTTGTGAGGAAGAAATCTGGCTGCGTAAAAATTTAATTTTAACTCCGTCAGCCACTTCTAAGGTGACAAACTGCTCCGTCAAACCATCGATTTTACCTAGAATCCCACTGGCGGTGATCACTTCATCGCCCCGCTGCAAGCCTTGAATAAAACTCAACTGCTCTTTTTGTTTTTTGGACTGTGGACGAATGATTAAAAAATAAAATACCAAAAAAATCCCCACAAATGGGATTAACATTTCTAAGGTAGATGGTTGTGCCGGTGCGCCGGCGACTTGTGCATAAGCTGTAGACCAAAACATATATAGAACCTCCGCAATCCCATAAATTGATCATCAAAGCTTTGCAGAATCAATACTTTGTTCAAAATCTTGTCTTGGAGTTTTAAACACCGCAGTAGTTGCTGAAACATTGTGCAGATATTATGTTTCGATTTTCAAATCACAGCTTGCATGGTCCATGCTTTTATGTGGGAATATTGCATATGTTGAAAAAAAATTTTTTACTGTCGACCTGTTTTTTGCTTTTATCATGGCTGAATGCCTCACCAGCTATGGCTGCTCGTGCAAAATCCTTGCAGCTGGGTTTGGACGTTTTATCCCATGGATACAATTCCATCACCAAATCACCTTCTGGAACAAAAAGCATCTTGGGCACCAATTACTACCAGCTGCATGTGCAAACTCATTTTGATGTGTCTTACAGTTGGCAATGGAGCCCTTATTTAGGATATATGCCCAGCAGTTTGTATGCGCGAAAAACTCCAGACGGCGGGGCCAAAACCTCTTATATAATTTTAGGATTGCCGGCGACCTATAGATTATCAGATCTGGTGGATGTGAATATCGGACCGACGCTGCTATGGTACAATATCGAAGGCAGCGGCGGCACTGCGGTTTTAAATAATGGCAATGGCACAAGCACCTTTGGTTTGCCTGGACGAAGTGTTTCCGCAAAAACCTGGGCTGCGCAATTGGGTTTGGCTGCCAATTCTCAAGACAGCCGCGCAGCTGTGGATCTGCTGATCGAAGCGCCCCTGAATTCTAGCAAAAGAACCATCAGTTTTTTATTCACCATCGCTTTTGATACCTGGAGTTTTTAATGAATCGTCCAATAGTGATTTTATTTTCTTTTTTGTTTTGCACGGGCTTTACTTTAGTTAAAACCGATTCCACCTTGAAGGGTTGGAATGCAAAAACCTTGACCTTCACTTTGAACACCGCCAACTGCCCCAGCAATGTTTTAGAATTGATCAATCCCGCCATGGCCCTGTGGAACAATGTGGTGTCTATCAACTTAAAAGTCGTTAAAGGCAACGACACTTCAACCACCGTGGCCCAACTGCAAGCAGGAACGGCTACAGACACTCCAACGATTGCCTGCGATCCTAACTTTAGCACCACCATTGGTACCAGCGCAGACTCTATCCCCGGCGTCGCTTACGTAACCTCGCCTGCTACTGGCGGACATATTTCTTATGCCTATCTGCTGTTGAATGTTGAATCTGGATCTAGCGCCAATATCAGCAGCTACAATGCCGATTTAGTGAAGGTCATTATTGCTCACGAAATTGGTCACGTGCTGGGCCTGGGACATTCTGCTGACCCTAATGCTTTGATGTACTACGATGCCTCCGCCAAAACCACTTTGGGTTTGGCCCAAGATGATATCGATGGCATTACTTATTTGTACTACCGTGATGAGCTAAGCAGCGACACCATGTTTGGAGGCTGCGGACTGGTGAAGGCTGCGAGTAGCGGAAGCTACGAGAGCGGCAGTGCCGGGGGCGGCGGTAGCGGCGGTGACCAAGGGCGCGGCGCCGGTAAACTAATTATTATTTTGTTACTTTTGGCGCCATTGCTTTTTGCGGCCTGGCTGCGCCGGCGCTTACGCAGGACCATGGTCCATAATTAAAGTCATACTCTACGCGTGACTTCTTTGATCATGCTAGGATTCAGGAAGTGCTTTAGCGCTGAGGAGGCTTCCAGTGAAATTCCTATCTATTTTATCTTTTATACTCTGTTCAAACTTAGCTTTGGCTATAGACACCAACAAGCCGGCCCGCCCCTCATTGGCCGACTTGGCCAAACAGCAGCAAGAGGTGGAAGCTCAACTGAAAGATTTGGCGCCAAAGCTCAAAACCGCTGAAGAAAAATATCGCGCCATTGAAGAAAAAGTTTCTACGCAAGAAAAAGCTGTAGAGGCTGCCAACTCCCAATACAAAAAAGACGCGGGACTGTTGGGAAGCACTTTCGGTATTGGGGATTCACTCAGCAAAAAAAGTCAAAATGATTTAGAACAACAAAAACAAGAATTAAAAAAACTAAAAATTGAATTGAAATCTGAAAGAACCAATTTCAACAAGCTCGATAAAGACTCTAGGGCTTTGCAAAACTCGGCTCTGTCATTAAAAAACAATACTGAAAAAGCCAACGAGGCCTTGAATACATCTTTGAATGGCAGCAATTTGGTGGGCGACTTTGAAAGGGTCAAGTCCGATGTCGGCGATTTGGATCAGACCTTAGATATTTTAATAACAAAAATGGATCAGGCCACCATTGGCAGCTACGTGAAAGACAAATTGGGTTTGCTATTGAACTCACAACTGATTTGTAAAGCGGTAAAACGCTGTTCAGTGGCAGAGCCTCAACGCATCCCCAATGAAGAAGTTGAAAAGGCTTTGTTTCCGGGCACAGCCAGCTCTACCCGCAAGCAGGATTATTACAACAAGATCAACAATAAGAACTCTGCTCAATAATCGGCAAAAGTGTTTCTCACCAAGGGTCTTGGTCGGGCTCTTGGGCCAAAGCAAAAATATTATTTGAAATGGCTATAACCCGGATTTTTGCTGGTTTCTATGATCTTCAAGGCCTGATCGCGAAACTCACTAAACAAAGAAAAAATCTTTTTCGCATCATCCAAATGAATAGCAAAACGCGCCATAAAAAAATTATTCGGTCTAAACACCAAGGGTTGGTCGGCCGCTTGGATGGCCTGCTGATGGCCCGAAATATAGACCTTGAACCCTTCGGGATTGAAGGCGCCGGGTTCGCTGCGAATAAAATTGACTTCTTTGTACTTGCCATTTTTTTCGACCACCTGACCGGTTTTTAGCAATTGATCAAAACTTTTACGAATCTCTGCTGGGCTGATTTTTTTATTCAACAGACGTTGTTGCATCCAGTGTTCATCATTTTTAAAATCAGCAAAGTGGGTCAAGGCGGCTAACACCTCAGACAACCCATCCAGCAAATGCTCTGCTTTGTCGTTATCTGATAGTTTTTCTCGGTAAGTCTTGGTTAAATTCTTTTGCCCCACCAAAGTCCCAAGCACGCCGTAAAAATAATCACTCATTTCTTTGTCGCCGATGGTGTTTTTAAGCACCAAAAAAGTCAGATACTGTTTTTCAAAACTGGTCAGCTTAAACAGCTTACAAAGGCCCGGGATTTTATCCAAACTGATGTGGCGCTTTTTTTCTATGATGTGGCTAAGGTAAGTCCTAGACACTTTCAAATACTTGGCCGAATATTGGTAAGAAAACTTGGTCTGATGTTTTTTATTGAATAAAAACAGCTCTTTAATGTATTCGCGGTAATCTTTGTACTGGGTAATATCAATAGACATGCTCGATTTTAAAATGGATTTACTGCCCCTGTATGCCTTTTTTTGTCATAAGTGTCGTCTAAGGGACGACAGAAACAGCTTTGCCCTTGTGGAATGGGCTTTTCTTTAATTACGCGATGTGTTATAAACGGATCTATCAAAAAGGAGAATTTATGAAAAAAGCTATGCTTTTTATTTCGATATTAATAGGTGCTCAGTCGGCATTTTCTGAAATTACTAATGAAAAACAATTGGTCGATGCTACTTATCATTGCAAAAGATTCAACGAGCTCACCGAAAAATTCGACGAGGCCACTATTGCTGTCTTAAAAGTATATTCTAAAGGATTGCTTAGCAAAGCTGGTGTAAAATTTTATCCTTTTGGCACTGATTATAATGACCCTACTGTCATAAAAAAAGCATTCGAAGATCTTTATTACCATGAAGATGATAAAACTAGAGAATACATAATAGTCAACGACACATACAATTTGATCGTCATTGCTGGTGGATCCGTCTACCGGGTCCAGAATGAATTGTTAGTAGGAGAACCACAAGGATTCATTATCGAAAAAAGCGGAGACTTTAGTATTGTAGATGGCAACATCAACGGTGGCCAAGGAAAATATGACTGTCGTCGTTTTAAATAACTGAAACTACCCCTCCTTGTCTTTCGACAGCAATATTTTGCTAGCGAAGGCCAAGAACAAAAAGTGCAAACAAAGGAAAGAACTATGAATAAACATTACTTATTTAATATTTTACTGGCAGCAGTGACGCTACTCACCGGCGTGAAAGGCCACACCGTGGGTATGGCTTCTTACAGAGAATGGCCGCTCTTGGAAGGCCATTACGCCATCATCACCAATGCAAAATCTGAAAGACGTGCTAAGTGCCAAGATATCTATTTGGCTTGGCGCGGAAGCTTTAAGCTAAAAGACAAAGACAATTGCAGCGGTCAGTTTTTTTTCACAGAAGCCAATAAAGGTCTGAATTTAGAAATAAAGTGCAATGCTGTTTCGAACAATTTAATATCAAAACACCAAGAAGCAAGAAGCTATATTGAAAATATAAAATTTAATTTTGCTCAATACTACGATGTTGATAAAACGATACTTGAACAAACTCAAACGGCCAAAGTGCAATACAAGTACGCTGAGTTAAAAAATTACAGTGCTGTTGAAAATTCAGCGGCAACAAATTCGACCGGTGATATTTACCTGCAAGAGGGTAAATGCAATTAAAACTGATTATGGGGGCCATGGCGCCCCCTCATTCATGACGCAAATTTAAGTACAAAGAATTCTATATACTAAAACGTTGCCAATCAATTCGGATTTAGATCTGGCTGTTGTTTTGCCAGATTCCATCGATAAAAGAAATTTCAAGAAGAACTTTTATAAAAACAGAACTCGTATCAAAATTCCTGTGGATTTTATTTTTAGAAACGAAAAGGATTTTTTACCAGGGGCCGAAGAGTCTTTGATCGATCAAGTCATTCTAGAATCTGCCATCGAAATTTATCCACGATGGAGGATCCATGACTAAAGGCAGAAGTTTAAAAAAGAAACTGCTTTAAAAGT
>JBMOJS010000027.1:0-18963 GCA_049315665.1 Pseudobdellovibrionaceae bacterium
CAACAGCATTATAATTAAGACTGCAAAAGTTATAATTATTTTATCTGTTTTTTTAAGTTTAAACATCCCACTCCCTACTGTGTTTTACGGCATAATCTTGAATTTGATTTATACACCAAGGACCAGTTCAGTAGGGTCTGGTCTACACATATCTGGCGTAAGCTTAGATACTGATTTCAGAGTGAAAAAACGTGGTCTTTCTATTCGCTATAAAATTCTATTTCTACTAACCTCGGTGCCGTTGTTGACACTGTCGGCCTATCTTTATTTAGCCACCCATATTTTTGAAGACGATAAAATAGCTTATGTGTTTGACTCATCAAGCAGCGTATCTAGTTCAATAGCCGCACAGGTCAAAAGTCAGTTGAATGAAGTCTTATCTACCACTAGACCTCTATTTCAAGACTATCTGACAACAACCAATTTTAGTGAATCTTCCAAAGCTATTTTTCAAAATGACTTTGGTCTAGACTATTTTGTTGTTTTTCAAAAAAACACACAGAGCGTTTTTGAAAAAACGAAAGAGTTAGAAAAAAGCCCAGGTCTAGGCAAAGATATTTTTACACAACTACAAAATCAGTGGCCTGCTTTGTTGGCTTTGGCCGAAAAAGAGCATCGAGTTGTGCGCGCCCCCTTTCATGATGACCGTATCTTTATTTTTGAAAAAGTACTGAGTTCTGATAAAAAATCCTCACTGATTTTTTTGGTTGTTTCAAGACTTAGTGAATTGTCTGAAGTTTTTAAAAATTCAAAAACTCAGAAAATGTTTTTAATAGACCAGGGTGGCGGAATTTTGTCTGGTCCCCAAGAAAGCTTCATTCAAAAACTTTCAGAAATTGTGCCTTTAAAATTTATGTCTGGAAACAGTTTAAAAACCACTCAAGGCACAGAGAAAGCGGTCACCAAAACAGGGGAAGAGCTATTAGTGTCTTTTTCAAAAGTGGGATTTGCTGATCTTTATATTGTGTCTTTAATTAAAAAATCAGTGGCTTTAAGTGCTGTAGGAGTATTGATTCGAAAGTCCATCCTGTTTTTTTTGATACTTATTTTTGTCACCGTTATCGTCAGTTTATTTGCCTCCAATTCTTTAACTTCGGCTTTAACCGACTTATTTGATGCCACAAAAAGAGTGGCCGAAGGACGTTTTGATATCCAGGTTAAGGTTAGCTCTAATGATGAGGTCGGCAGTCTTGCCGATAATTTTAATTTGATGGCCGCAGAGGTATCTAGATTGTTGGATGAAACGGCCGAAAAAGCCAGAATGCAAACTGAATTGCAAACAGCAAAAACAGTGCAGGAGACTTTGTTTCCTGAGGCTAAGGCTAGGATTGGAAATTTATGGATTGCGGGTTACTATGAACCAGCCAGTGAATGTGGTGGGGATTGGTGGCATTATTGCAATGTCGGGGATCAGATCTTTTTATGGATCGGTGATGCCACGGGGCATGGCGCCCCCGCGGCCTTGATCACCAGTGCGGCCAAATCAGCCTCTTCCATCATAGAAAAATTGGTCAATATCACTCCTGCTCAGGCTTTAGAACTGCTTAATCGGTCGATCTACGATGTTTCTAAGGGACGCATCATGATGACTTTTTTTTTAGCTGCATATAATCCTAAAACAGGAACTTTAACATACTCGAACGCTTCCCACGAAGCCCCATACTTATTGCAAAAAAAAGAGGGGCCAGTAAAAAAGAAAGACTTAGTTCCATTGAATGAAGTGAACAATCCAAGACTAGGTCAAGCCCGTGACACTAAATACAGTGAAACCACGGTACAACTGGAAGATGGGGACACCGTATTTTTTTATACAGATGGCATACCAGATATTTGTAATCCTGGGGGTGAGCATTGGGGAGAAAGAGAATTTATTAAACATTTGGTTTTAGTCCAACAGAACAATCCATCATCACAGCAGGTTGTTGATCAATTTGTTGAGTATTTTCAGAAATACCGACAAGGAGCACAGTTGATTGATGATGTGACATTTTTTATGATTAAAAAGGAAAAGCAATATTATGGGGAAGTTTAATATAGAAATGAAGCCCGAGGGCGAAAAGCTAAAAGTAACCATGAAGGGGTCCATTGATGAAGATGTGGATTTTGCCCAGCATCCTTTAGCCAGTGCCGCGGTGATTGAACTGGAAATGAGTGGGATTGAAGGAATTAATTCTTGCGGAATTCGCGAATGGATCAAATGGATGTCAACAGTAAGTAATTCTAAAATTATTTACATAAAATGTCCTAAAGTGATTGTAGATCAAATAAATATTGTTGATGGATTTTTACCCAACAATGGACAAGTAGAGTCTTTTTTTGTCCCTTATTATAGCGAAGATACTGCTGAAGAAAAAAATATTTTATTTCGCTTTGGTCAAGAATTTACTGAAAGCTCTGTCACTCCCCCTAAGGATATCAAAGACCAGGAGGGCGGGGATATGGAAATGGACGTGATTGAAGCCAAATATTTTAAATTTTTAAAAAAGAAGTAGAAGCTGTCTGACAAGCAGCAAATCCTGCTTTGCAGCTTTTTTCTGACAGCAGGTCCAGTCTTCTTAACTGGACTTGCCTATGGACCAGGGGACAATTATTTTAGATGTTCACTGCCAAATCCGATAATGAATCTGTGAGTACAGACAAAGTAAGTATTTTAGTATTAGAAGATGATGAGGTTTTTGCAAGTGCCTTGCAAGAATTCTTAACACAATCGGATTTTACTGCTTATGTGTTCAATCAGCCTCATGATGCCATAGATTTTTTAAATAAAAACAAAGTGGATTATGTGCTGTCGGATTGTTTGTTGCCGCAAATGTCTGGGCTGGATTTTTTAGAAAAAATACAGCAACAGATACCAAACATAAAAGCAAAATATATTTTGATGAGCGGTATATATAACGATAAAAACTATATTCAAGAGTCTATAAAAAAAACCAAAGCTATTGCGTTTTTAAAAAAACCTTTTGATATGGCACAGCTGACGGACCTTCTTAAAAAAGAAGATTTTAAAAAAGAAGAGGTTTCTTCAAGAAAAAAATTATATCAGATATTTGCCAATGAAAACTTAAATGGTAGACAAAAAAGAAAGCTGATTGAAGCTTTAGATGAAATCAGTGGTTTTGATTTGCCAATTATATATTCTTTATTGATCGAAACTAAAACATCCGGCTATTTAAATATTTATGATAGCAAAGGAGCTGTTTCTGGTATTTCTATTTGTGAGGGGCAAATTGTCGGGGTCGATGCCGATGATAAAAGTACGTTTTTAGGAGAAATGCTGATACATAGTGGTTTTGTGACGCCAGAAAATGTAAAGAATGCTTTGAAGGATAAAAAAAATAGAAAAATGGGCAGCTATTTGGTTGAGTCAAATCTTTTAAGTCCCCATGCCTTCGATATTATTTTAGCCGAGCAAATGAATATTCGCCTTTCAAGAATGATCGTGGACGAAAAAATCAAAGTTAATTTTTCATTCACGGATGTGGATTTTTTATTGCCAGCCATTGATTCAGATATGCTTATTTTTTATTTGCATGATTGGATTGCTTCTAAAATCAATTCAAAGTGGCTAAAATCATTTTATACTTTGTGGTCGGGACACATTATACAAAAAACCAAATTGTTTATTCCAGATCACCCGGCATTGAAAATGTCTTTGGTGCAGTCTTTGGATGGTTTTGTACAAAAGATAGAAAACAACACAACTTTGAATCAAATCCTAGAAGATAAAAACTACAATGAAGTGGCGGTCTTTAAGGCCATTCACTTTTTATTGATTAAGGGTTTAGTGGTTTTTTCTCCACGGGCTGTCTTTGCCAGTGAAAAAGAACAGTATCAAACCTTAATGAAAATTCATAAAGAAATTGAAAATAAATCTTCTTTAGAAATTATTGAATACATGGAAAGTTGTACCTTTGCGGGGACTGAAGACGTCGGTGGCCTTAAACAAGAGTTTGTAAAATTGTTGGGTGAATCACCAGTAGATAAAATGTCGGATGTTTATCGTCTTTGGAGCAAATTGCATCAGCTGGTTGAAAATGCAAGTAAGTCTGGCGGAGATCAGAATCTAAGACAACGTCATAAGCAGACTGTTTTGAAAAATGAGGCCGAGGCAAAACTGCAAGCGTCGGGGTATTTGGAAGAGGCAAAGAAATGTTTGCAGCTGAATCAATTTAAAAAGGCTCAAGATTTTTTATATCAAATTCAAAAGCTTAAGGTTGAGCCCCATCAATATCATATTATCAATGCCTGGGTAAAAATAGGCTTGCTGGATCCACAGAAAAAAGACAAGCAGCTGAAGGAAATAGAAATGGAGATTCTACAAATTCCTCCGGATGAAAAGTACGATCCCTTATTTCCTTTTATAAACGGATTACTTGCAAAAGTTAAAGGTGATTTTATGGGCTCTAAAAAACACTTTGAAAAAAGTTTGGCCTTGGATCCCAGCTTTATTGTCGCCCGTCGCGAGATCAGTCTTTTAGAAGGTGAATTTAAAAAGAAGCAAGATGTTCTAAAAATGGATCTGAAGGATCTAGTTTCAGGTTTTTTTAAGAAAAAATAAAAATACTGTTGCAGTATTCTGTGAAATCTAAATTCTAGTTATTATGCTTCTATCTTTCATTTCGAAGATGATATTTGAAGATAAAAACAGTTACTTAGCTGCTGAGGAATTTGAGTCTTGGGTTGGATGGTTTAAACTTTTAATAGTAACCGGAGGGGCTCCGATATTTGCTCTGGGACTGTTATTAATTTCGACCCTTGTGATTTTACAGGCATCTTTTGCGTATTCAATACGCAAGGTTTCTATTGGTTTCAATTTAGGAATAGCGACTTTATACCCTGTAAAGGTTTTATCGAGCTGAGAAGTTATTGTCTCAATTTGTCCACGTTGGTTTTTTTTCCAAGTCATGGTGTACTGGCTTGTACTCATAGCAATAATACTGTTCACTTTTTCAACTGAGGCCTTACTTTTAGATATATCAATTGGATCATGACGGTGCCATAGTTTTTTGCCGTCAGTACTTATTTCGATAAAACCTGCTTGTGAGCCATTAAAGTGGCATGTTTTCTTTTGTTGTGACTGCGCAAGGCTTGGGCAGAACGCCATTAGGCCTAGTAGAGTGGTAATTTTATAAAAATAAGATTTGTTTTGTCTTCGCATACCTGTAAATCCTTTAATTATACCATCGGTTTATTTAGGAGAAATTAAAGTAAAACCCTAATTCAGTCGTAGAACTCTGCTTCTTGCAGAATTCTGTGAAATCTAAAAGCGGTAGGTATAGCCCAGCAACAAGTTGGTGTTTTGTGTGGTGTCTTTATCTTTATTTTTAAGTTGTAAAGATTGGTGCTCGATCCCGGTAAAAAATTTATTTCTTTTTGACCATCTCTGGATATAGTAGGCCTGCAATTGCACACCAAGACCTAAAATATCTAGCCCGGTTTCTAGGGCGGCATCTTCGCTGCCAGCTATAGTCCAAGGTCGGTTATTCCATATTCCTAAGGAAGCCGTGGATTTATTCTCCACTTCAGTTTTTAGATTTTGTAAACCCGCACGCAGCCCCCAAGTCCAAGTTGTTTCATAAAAGCCGGATTCAAGTCGGTAATTGAATAAGACTTGCTGTTGCTGAAAGTCCCCGTAGGTGGAAGATTTTTTAAGGCTTAAATCTTGTTTGATTTCTAGTCCTGTTTTTAAGTTCAAAGCATCCAGCCACCAACGAAAGTTCAGACCCAACAGTGTGCTATTTTGAGCAAGGTTTTGTTTTATTAAAAGCCGTGTTTCAAAGGGCAGGCCTCTTTCGATGCGGTAAGAAGCGATAAAGCGACGACCATCTTCGCTATTCACCACCAAGTCACGCACATTGGTGGAGTTCTTTTCTAATTCCAAAAAAGTCCATTGATTCCCCTGCAGTTGAGTTTTTTCAGCAGGTTGTAACTTAAGCAAAGTCACTGGTTTTAAAGTAAAATCAACGCTGGATGAGTAAGTTTTATTTGCTGGCTTTTGTTGAAAATATATCTGTTCTTTGATTGTTGGTAGGGGACCCTGAATCACAAAATCTTGCAGCATCGGTATATTGGTTTCACCCTGTAAATAAACAAAGGGATCTTCTTTTTTGAGTCGCGTCTTCCAGGTTTTTTCGTCGATCTGTGAGTACTGCTGAGGTACCACAGGCAAGGTTCCCGTCGCAGTCAGTTCGAAAGTGCTGTCATCCAAGGCTATTACATTTTTAAAGTCCACTGTGTTGAGGCGGGTTTCAAAATCTATACTTACACCATTGATGAACTGGGCTTTAAAAAATAATTTTTGTTTGTCATCATTCAATATCACCAAGCCTTGGGGGTCTACGGCGACTCCATTGATATAAACAACCACAGAGTTGTCTTTATTGGGTCGCTTTTGAATGGCCCATTTGCCTAAGGTGGACTTGCTCCAATACATCTGGCTAGAACAAGCATAAAACTGGGTGCTGTTAAAACGGCGTAAGGCGCAAACTTGAAAAAATGCAGAGTTCTTAAAGCTAAGATAGGCTTGATCTTCAAGATGAATTTTTGGGCTGCGCATTTGCGGACTGACTGTGGCGGACCAAAAAGCCTTGCCAGAGCTGTCTTTCAGGCTAAGCTCTGCATCAGGAAAAAAATCTTTTGGCCATTGGATGTTTAAATCAACAAAATCTGTTTTATATTTAGCAACACTCACTTTAAAATCATCGGATTTGAAAATTTTTGAGCCTAACTTTAAATCTTTTTGTTCCAACACTGCGTAGGTGAACTTTTGTGGTAGGATTTGCACATTGTTTTTTGCAGCAGAAAAGCCCAAGGGTTCTATAGCCACAGAATAAGTTGTTGCAGAAAACAAAAAAAACATAGAACACAGAAAAATTTTTTGCACTACATATGTTTTATTCATCCAGGTAGATCTTTTGTATATCTTCCATTTTTTTAAGCGCCATAATAGCGCGAATGACAGCCAGTGCGGTCATCATTTTTGAGATAAAATCGGCTTTTTGTGAAATAGTCACGCGCCTGGGGTGCCCCGCCCAAGCTTGTTTGATTTTTTCATTCAAAATCAAAGCCTCACTATGACTTTCGGTGCGGATGGGATTTGTGGAGTCATAAAATTCAGTGGCTGCAGTATCTAGGTGAATAACCCAATCATAGCGCTGCAATTCGATTTCACGCTGAGTATTTAAGTCTTGAAAAAAGTGCTCGTCATTTTCTGGCCAGTAGGCAATGCCATCCAAGGACCCACGATCACAAACTAAAAGCGGAGATGAGGATTCATGCCAGACTAGATTTTCAAGTTCTTTTTGGGTGTAAAAAATGGCTTTTTGCGCGCAGATTTTGCCTTTAGCATCCTTCACCCGGGGAAAGCCTCCGCGATACAAAATACTGGCGGCTTCAGGCACCACGGCGCACAGCTGCCCTAATTCTTTATGCAAAGTTTCAATAAGGGTGGTTTTTCCACCCGAAGGGCCACCGGTGACGGCAATTTTAATTCTGTTCATCAGACTTTATTGTAAAGTCATCGCCAATCAAAGTTCAACTATTTTTCAAAACACTTGGCCACCAGATCATGACCAATCCAAGCGGTGCCATATTTAGGAGCAAAAGAGTCATGCAACATCACATAGCCACAGGATTTGAAAACAGCTTCACTTAAAGCGCCAGTGATAAGATTTTTTTCATCCGTATGCAAAGACACCAAATAATCCGAATACTCCAACATGGTTTGCAGTTGTTCGGCGGAAGAGTGTTGAGGCCACTGCTCGTACACACTGTGCTTTTTAATCACATCCGACTGAATAAACTTTTCGGTTTGGCTAAGTATAGATTCAAAAGTGATGTCTGGTTTCAGACGAGACTGGCATTCTTGCAAAATCTTTTGCACTTCGGGCACATGGCCCACTTCTTTTTTTAAGGCTCCCAATAATGGGTAAAGGCTGACTTCCACCCCTTGAAAAATAGAGCTGGAATTGGTCAAAATTTCTGGGCAATTGTAAATACAACAAGCTATGCCTTCAGACAGGGCTTTTTTGGCAATATTTTCCAGTTTGATTTTGGCCCATCCTTGCAAATAAGGCGCGTAGGTTTGCCACTGATATATGTTGCCATATAAAACTTCAGTGCCGTGGTAGCCGTAGCCAATGTAAGATACATGTCCCCCTTGAGCTGTGATTTTTTCGCGCAAAGGTTTTGAAAGCTCAAGCAAGTGCCGCAAAGTTTCTGCGGTGACTTCATTGAAGCTTGTAGAGCAAAGCTGTCCAATGCTGGATTCCCAAAAGCTGCGGCTTTCTAGATATCTTTCTCCGGTGCCTTTGAAGGCTCGGTTCATCAGCGGCATGATAATTTTTGCTCGGGGTACACCGCCGGCCATCAGGTGAGCAAACACCACTTTGGCTCCTGCAGGGATGTGAGACTCCAGGGCCGACAAGAAGTTTTGAACTTGGCGGCGAAAACGCTGCTCGCCTTTTTTTCTGGATTGTTCAACCGAGGCTGACGATATGACTGCGGATTGCCAATCAGTCAGGCGAATGTCTTTCAAATAATCCACAGGAGCTTTGCCACTATCATCGGGTTCTAAATCAAAGCCCGCTTCAAGGGGTATATTGATAAAAGGTTGGGGTATATTTTGTGACTCTTCGGCATTTAAGGGGCGCAAAGATCCATCTTTTTCGCGACGCCCCACTGTGGCGCGAACAATAGTCATGCCTAAGCGTTCAGCTTCTTCAACCAAACCATTGGCATAACCTCGACTAAAAAGTTCGCCGAATAAAACTAAAATATCGCCCTTTTTATAGGGGCTTAAAGTTGGTTTGTTACGCAATGCTTGAAACGCGGTCATTGTAAGCTTCTCCTGCAAAATAAGTTGAATTATAAAAGGCAGATAATATGATAGACCACCTTAAGGTCAAGCCCTGACACTGTCCTTTATCAAATCCCAAGGTAAAAACTGGACAGCATGGGGTCTGCAGGTCAAAATCCAGCTGGGGGGAAGATTTGTGGAGCATTATGAAAACATTCATTCCTACTTGCCCACGGATTTAAATCAGTTCTGGTTTTTTGGGCAAGCCGTGGTGGTGATCATCGCTGTGGTCCTGTTTCGTTATTTCCTAATCACAGGATTTTTTTGGCTGGTGTTTTACCGCTGGCGGCCTGGGTTTCTAAAGTCACGGCAAATCTATAACGAGCTGCCAAGTGCTGGGCTGCAGCTTTATGAAATAAAAATGTCTGTGCTCACTGGCATTCTGTTTGGCTTGACCGGGGCTGTTTGGGGTTGGTTGTGGCAAAATGGATATACAAAAATATATTTACAATTCAATCAGTATGGCTGGCTGTATTTTTTTGCTAGTGGATTTATTGTAAGTCTACTTCACGAACTTTATTTCTATTGGACTCATCGCTGGTTGCACCATCCTTGGGCCTTTCGGCGTTTTCATGCGGCTCACCACGAAAGTTTGACCCCTTCCCCTTGGGCCTCTTTTTCTTTTCACCCTGTGGAGGGGCTGATCCAGGCCTTGGCGTTGCCACTGATCAGTTTATTTATTCCCGTTCATCCCTTAGTGCTGCTGACCTACCTCACTGTGATGACCTTGTCCGCCGTGGGGAATCATCTGGGTTTTGAATTGATGCCGCGTCAGTGGGGGGCTCGGTTTTTTAGTAAAACCTTTATCAGTGGAACACACCATTCGCAGCACCACCGGTTTTACAAATACAACTACGGTTTGTTTTATACTTTTTCGGATGTGATATTTAGGACCGAACATCCAGATTATAAAAAACCTGTGCGCTAAGATTAAATCCAATAAGCAGATGGGAGCAGGCGACTAGGCTTTGTCTTTCTCTACAACAGGTTGAGTTTTTATAGAAGTGGGTGATGGCTGCGCCTCGGTCAACAGTGTTTTGGTCTCTTCTTTTTCATAGCGAATTTCAGCTTCCGCTTCTTTAAGACCATCTTTAAATCCTTTGATGGCTTTGCCTAAAGATTGACCCAATTGAGGCAATTTGGACGGACCAAAAAGCAACAGTACTATGATCAATATAATAGCCCAGTGTGCAATAGAAAACTCACCCATAAAATCTCTCCGTTGTTGTTGTGAATATCATTGTCGACAAAAACGAACAAGTTCAATCTAAAAACAGAACAAGAACGCCTTCATTGCTTTTGCCATTGTCCATTTTTTCATAATTCCAGGGATAACCAGCCTGTTTCAAATACCGAATGGCGATATTTTTAACCACTCCGCTGCCTTTACCTGTCATAATACGGGCTCTGGATAAGTTGGATTTGGACAGTTGCAATAAAAATCGATCGATGGCGGGTTCAACGTCTTCACTTTTATAACCATGTAGATCTAAGATATCTTTGGACATATTTATTTCAGCCTGCTTACATAAAACTGATCTGTCAAAAGAAAGGTTTTATAGCTTATGAGATTTTGTATTTTGATTTTACTAATGACGGCAAAGGCATTTGCTAGTGCAAATTTTTTAGACACTTACGTGGAGTCTAGGACAGCATTTCTACAAAGTTTGGATCATTTAAAGGCTAAAAAAATTCACTATGAGCATCAAGCCGTGGCTATTCCTTCAAAAGCAACAACCGATCCCTTATTTATGGATGCCGTTTATATTTCAAGCGCTTCGCCCACCAACGCCACTTCAGAGGCCAAAAAAGTTGCAGCAACCCCTTTGAAAAATCTGGTTGTGTTGATTTCTGGCGTTCATGGTTTAGAGGGAGCCGTAGGCAGTGCTTTACAAAGATATTTTTTGCAAAACATATTAAGTCCACCCTTGCTGGAAAAAAATAATTTTTTATTATTGCATGCCGTGAATCCCTACGGCTTTCATTTTGGTCGACGGGTGACTGAAAACAATGTGGATTTGAATCGTAATTTTTCACTTTCTAAAGACCTCTACAAGACTATAAACAAAGATTATATAAACTTGAATTCTTTGTTAAATCCAGTTGGGCCTGCATCTGCAGGTTATATGGATCAAAGATGGTTTTACTTAAGTACTTTGCCATTGATTGTTCAGTATGGGGTTGAAAGTTTAAGAAAAGCGATTTTAAAAGGGCAGTATCAGTTTTCCAAAGGCATTTATTTTGGTGGCCGGGAACCCGAATTTCAACAGTCTGCAGTTGCGCAAATCCTTACAAAATATGTGCAAAATGCACCGCGGGTTTTAGTGATTGATTTGCACACCGGCTACGGCGAAAAGGGGCATCTGCATTTATTATCAGATCAAACAGATCTTGATAAAAAAAAACAATTACAGAATCTTTTTACTTCAAGGCCAGTGGACTATGGGCAGAAAGAAAAGTTTTACACCGTGACCGGGGGCTTTGTGGATTTTATAGAAACCTTTATAGAAAGTCCTGATGGGGGAGTGAGGCAAAAACCAGCGCCCGCTTCAAAGGTCACTACCGTCGTGTTTGAGTTTGGCACAAAAAACTCGCAAACCTTATCGGGGTCTTTAGAGTCGTTGTACATTATGGTGCGTGAAAATCAAAAATTTCATTGGGGGGCTTCGTCCACTGTGGCCGACCAGCGCTTGCAACAGAAGGTGCTAGAAATGTACAATCCCCCAAGTGCTGAATGGCGATCGACTGTGACCAGCCAGTTTCAACAAACTTTGACCGAAGCCTTATACAAGTTCTAGGTCCCCTGCTTTTTGCCGCGCAGATCTTCAATGATTTTTTCTGGAAAAGACTGGTGTTTTAAATAGTGCTCCAACAAGGGGCCCATTTTACGTCGGCAAGTTCCACCACAGGGGCCAACGCCGGCCGTGGTGGCGTCAAAGATTTTATTCATACTGTCGCAGCCATCTTTGATCGCCTGCTCGATGGTGGCACGGGAAACATTGTTGCAGCGGCAAATAAGTTCAGGGCGAGGTTTTTTATTCATGACTTTTGTGAAGAGCCGCCGGTCGTGGGGCCGTCACCCGGGCCGGGCAAGGCCTTTTCAAAAAAATGCACCACTTCATTGCGCAGATTGGGATAATCCATGGCCACTAAAGCTCCCGCGGCGTGGTGGTGGCCGCCGCCACCAAACTTTTCCGCCAAGGGCAAAATATCTATACTTTTACTGCGCAAACTCATTTTAAAAAGATCAGGGCCATCTTGACGAAACAAAGCGGCTACCTGCAGCTTTTGGATATTCATCAATAGATCAATCAAATCTCTGGAATCATCGGGGTCCATATCGTAGGTGGCCAGCTCTTCCGTTTTTAAACACAATAAGGCCACGCGCCCAAGGCCAAAATATTCAATGTGTGATAACACCAAACCTAAAAAAGCCATTTTCTTTTCGGTGTTTTGTGCAAATAGATTTCTGTGTATAATGTCGGGTTGAATATCAAACTGCAAAAGATCAGCAGCAATTCGGTGGGACATCGGAGAGTTGCGAATAAAACGAAAAATTTGCGTATCAAAAGCCACGCTGGTGTACAAAGCTTTGGCAATATCTTTGTCCAAAGGGGTGTTCAGGGCTTTGAGCAATTGATAGGCCATTTCGCCGGTGCTGGCGCAGGTGATGTCGATCCAAGATTCTGGTGTGGGCAAGGGGCCTTGTTTTAAAGGGGGATGGTGATCTATAAAAGCCACCGTGGTTTTTTGTGCGATCAAATGGCTGTACAGGGGTTCAACTAGACGGGCATCATTGGTATCAAAAACCAAAGCCAAATCAAAATGCTCTTCTGGCAGTGAATCATCGGGACCGCTGTAAATTTTTACATGTTGATCTGGCTGTAAAAATAAATATTTTTTCGGAGCCACATCCACATTCACGCAATGAACTTTTTTGCCTGATTTTCTAAGGGCAAAATAAGTGGCCAGTTGGGCTCCCAAGCCATCCCCATCGCATTGGCGGTGGGTGGAAAGTAAAATACTTTGCGCGTCTTTTATTTTTTGCACCAATAAATCTAATGATGAATACACATAAAGCTCCAAGCTTAAGAGTACAGAAATTAGAAGGCTTTGCCTACGGGACCAATAGATAGGCACAGCATTAGCGGCGATGCGTCACTCTGCCGTCTGATAATGCAATGCTTCTGGTCGAGGTCTTGTTTATAATAGCCAGATCAAGTAAATATGGATGTTTATTAAATATGGAGAATCCAACATGAGTGATAAATTACCAATGACAGTTCGCGGAAAACAATTGCTGGATGCTGAATTAAAAAAACTTATGCTTGAGGACCGATTTGCGGTGATTCGTGCCATCGAAGAAGCCAGAGCCCACGGGGATATCAGTGAAAATGCAGAATATGAATCTGCGAAAGAAAGACAGGGGCATATTGAAGGCCGCATTGCTGAAATTCAAAGTCGATTGGCGGGGGCTGAGGTGGTTAACCCTGCAGAAATCAAAGCCGATCGCGTTGTCTTTGGAGCCCATGTTACCATTTTAGATTTAGAAACCGATGAGACTGTGACCTATCAGATCGTGGGCGTAGATGAGGCCGATGTTAAAAAAGGCATGATCTCTGTGTTTTCTCCTTTAGCCAGGGCTTTGATTGGTAAGCGCAAATCCGACACAGTCACGGTGATGAGCCCTAAAGGGGATAAAGATTACGAAGTGGTTTCTTTTGAATACAAATAAGCGGGGTTTCAATAATACACCTTGAAAAACATCAACTCCCGAAGCCCTTTTTTTTCTGATAAACATCTAGTTGTTGAACAGCCAGGGTTGGTGTTGTTCTTTTTTACCGTGCTGTTGGCTTTTTTTTTAGGTTCAGTGTTTAAGGCCATATTTTCGGCCAACCAAGTGCGAGAAAAAATTGAACAGGCCTCTAAAAATGTACACAAAGATGTGCAGTTTCAATTCACTGAAGCTTTTATCAGTCTTAGTGATGGCTTCTGGCCACGCTTTGCAGTTGTGGTTAAGGATATTAAAGTCTTGGCCCGCAATGATTGTTGGATGAATCCAGAGCTTTCTGTAGATCAGTTAGAAATGCCTTTATCTATTTTTGCTTTAATAAGAAATCGCTCTCCGATTGAAAGTTTACAAATCAACGAGGCCAATTTAGTTTTCAAGTCACCATGGAAAGAATGCAAGACCGGTGACACTTTAGCGCCCACCACAAATCCAGCTCAGGCTTTAGATTCTTCTTTCAAAAAACCACTTTCTGTGACTGCAAACTCTTCTGCTTCATCGTCGCCAAAGGCCATAGAGTCAGAACAAGCTCCTGTGGGCTCCGTGGCGGATTCTAGATTGAAACACTTGAACATTCAAAAACTGACTTTGCGCCACCAGTTTTATTCAGAACAACAGGATGTTGAGTTTGCAGATATTCGTGTCAAGGTCCTTGAGGGCCAACCCTTGCAATTGGTTTTGGATGCTAAAACTCATTTGCTCAAAGACAATCTGGTGGGGGATTATTTATCCCATGCTAACTTGCATTTGGAATACAAAACTCAACCTGAACCTGTGGCTCAGTTGCATTTTTTTGGTCATTGGCGTGAAGGTCATTATAGTGTGGTTTCGAACTATAATCTTTTGGATCAAAAGCTTATAGTTGAAACTGAAGTTAAGCATATCCCCTTAAGTCAAATATTGGAATTGTTGCAAAACTTTAAAATTAAAATCCCGAATTACAATTTGAAGCAGATGTGGGCTTCTTTTCGTGCAAAAACAGAAGGTTTTACCAACTCCAATCAATGGCCGGTCAGCGTTTCGGACTTTGAGATTGAAGGTGATATTGGCGAGTTATCCATTGAAAATCTACAGCTGGATTCTGTGCAGCCATTGCGCTATCAGCCTTTCACCGTCAAGCTGAATCATTTAAGCTTGGATCACTGGATTGTGATTTCTAATCAACCCAGTCCTGCAGGTTATTTTGGCAAAATGGGTGCATTGACCGGCAAAGCCAGATGGGTTTCTGAAAATGAAATTTATTTCAATGGTCTACATGAAGGTATCGAGTTTGTTTTCTCTAATCGTGGGCAGCGCGAGATTCAGAGTGTGGAGCAAATTCAATGCAACATAAGACGGATCAATGACAAAATTACAGTTCGACTTTCACAGTTTAAATTGCCGCAGTCCAATCTTGATGCCGATGTTGAGATCAATGCTAATGCTGATTTAGACACTATGAGTATAAATACCCAAATCAGACAGTGGGATTTTGGCGATAAAATTCAAAAACTGTTAACCGGGGATGGCTCTATAGGTTCTTTACAGGCGAAGATGAACATCCAAGTGCAAAAAGGCCTGCTGCAAAAAATGGAAGGTTATATCAAATCTTCGTCTGTGGACGTTGAGGGCGTTGTTTTGCAAGAGCCCCAGTGGATGATCTTGGGCGGTAAAGACAATATGAAGGTGCAATTCAAGGCCACCTCTTTAGAGGTCAAACCCCTGTCGGTGGCTTTTCCTTTGATAGAGCCTTTGCAAAAATCTATAGATCAGGGGGCTGATAAAAATTGGAAAGCCTATCAGTTAAAGTCCAATGTCGAAGTGCAATCCACTCAAAAAATTCAGTGGAAAAATTTCTCGGCCGTTTTAGGTGCTGATAAAAAATCTAAATTCACTAGCGATGGCGGTTGGGGTGAGGACGGCACTTTGTACGGTGAAGTGCGCATTAAGGGATTGGGAGCAAATAAATTCAACTGGCAAATTGTAGGGCGCAGGGACAGTCCACAGTTGCAATCTGTAGGTGCTAAGTGAGCTTTTCATCGTTACAGTTCAGTGGGGAAGAAAAATTTCGCCAGATTTGGTTGAATAAAAAAAAATTGCAAATAGCCCCCTGGCCGGAAAAATCTTTGCTGCAAATTCCCAATTATCAATCTCACCGTGGCTATCGTTTGCCAGAGGGGATTTTAGAAAACACCCTACAGGCTTTTCAAGCCAGTCGCCAGCAGGGCTATACAATGTGCGAAATGGATGTGCAGATCACTAAAGATGATGAAGTCGTGGTTTTTCATGACAGCGAAATCGTCGATGACTTGGGTGTTGTACATTCTTTACGCCATATCACTTACCAGGCCTTGCAAAAAATCCAGCAAAAAACAAACTCCAAAGCTATGGACAACCAAAAAATTCCTTTATTGAAAGACCTTTTGCAAGACCCTTCTTTAGTGGGAATGAATTGGAATATTGAACTTAAATCTAAATCTATTTTGGATTTTCGTTTTGAAAGTTTGGTGTTGAAAGAAGTGTATCGGGCGAGGGTTGCGGAACGTGTGCTTTTTTCGTCTTTCAATCCAGCCAGTCTTTATTTTTTGCAAAAAGCAGCGCCAGATATTCCACGGGCTTGGCTGATCAGTTTTTGCGTGCATGAAAAAAACCCTTTTTATTTGCGCGGCATGTGGGCCAATGCTTTTTTGCAACCGCATGTATTGCATTTGGATCATGCCTATATCAGTGAAGGTATGTGGGCCACCCTACGGGCACAAAGTATTCCGGTGGCTTTATGGACCATCAATGATTTAGAGGTGGCAAAAACCGGGTTGTCTAAGGGAGCTTGCAGTATTATCACGGACCGTCTGACGCCTTGATAAACACATCGTCGGACGCGGCTTGCTAGAATCCAAATTATCTTCGTAAATTTTTGGTAATTATTTACCAAAATTGGTATAACTTGCCCGCATGAAAATAAAAAAAC
This sequence comes from Pseudobdellovibrionaceae bacterium, assembly GCA_049315665.1. Lineage (GTDB taxonomy): Bacteria > Bdellovibrionota > Bdellovibrionia > Bdellovibrionales > Bdellovibrionaceae > JBMOJS01. The sequence continues at coordinate 16,594 of JBMOJS010000027.1, forward strand.
TTTGGGTGATAAAAGCAGGCAGTGCGATGGTGGTTCATGGTGGGCCTTTGTTGGTTCGCGCCTGGGCAGGACAAATTGCACACTTGCGCAAGCTGGGCATTGGAGTGGTTTGGGTCAGCTCGGGGGCCATTGCGACAGGGGCTTTGCGGGCTCATCGTCAATGGAAAACTTTGCCCGAAAAGCAGGCTTTAAGTGCCATTGGTCAACCGGCTGTAGTTGATATGTACAATTTAGCTTTGCAACCCGAAGGCTTGCAAGCGGCCCAGGTTTTAATCACCTACGATGATATGAAGCACAGTAAAAGAAAAAAAAATTTGCAAAACACATTGCAGACTCTTTTATCCTGGGGAGTGATTCCCATCATCAATGAAAATGACACCGTGGCCACAGAAGAAATTCAATTTGGTGACAATGATGGCCTTTCCGCCAAATTGGCAGTGCTGTTGAAAGCCGATCGATTGGTGATTCTAACCGACGTGGAAGGCCTGTACACCGCGGACCCCAAAAACAATCCTCAGGCCGAATTGATTCATCAGGTGAATCGCATTGATCAAAAAATTCTAGCAGGTTTAGAAAAAAAGGTAAAAAAAGCCAGTGGAACATCCATCAGTCGGGGGGGGATGCTTTCTAAGATTTTGGCCGCCCAGGTGGCGCAAAAAAAAGGCATTGAAACTTGGCTGCTGAAAGGCGACACAGCTGCTGGTCTGGTCAAAGTGGCACAAAATCAAGTGGTCGGAACAAAAATCGGTATTCATAAAGGATCAAAAAAAAGTGGATCAAAAAAAAGTTGAACAGCAATTAAAAAAAATCAAAGGTCAGTGTCAATCCTTACGCCAGGCCACCGCTGCACAAAAAAATAAAGTTTTAAAAGTTTTAGCTAAAAAACTTTTGCAAAAGAAAGATCTGATTTTAAAAGCCAACAGCAAAGACCTTCAGCAGTTGTCAGCGGAAGCAAATTCGGCTTTTCGCGATCGTCTGACTTTAACAGAAGCTCGCCTAAAAAATATGGCGGACAGTCTGTTGGCGGTGGCGCGATGGCCAGACCCTGTGGGCGAGGTGGTGGACCGTCAGGTTTTAAAAAATGGACTTCAAGTGCGCCGGCAAAGATCACCGCTGGGGGTTATTTTTATGATTTTTGAATCCAGACCCAATGTGATCACCGAAGCTTTTTCATTGGCTTTTAAATCTGGCAATGGCTTTATTTTAAAAGGCGGAAAAGAATCTGCTCAAACCAGCAAGGTTTTGTATGGTTTGATTGAAGCGTCCTTGAAAGAGGCCGGCTTGTCCAAAGACGTTTTTTGGGGCTTGAGTGATGCTCCCAGATCGTTGGTGCACCATCTGTTGCAGCAAAAAGAATGGATTGATGTGGTGGTTCCCAGGGGTGGAGAGGGTTTGATCTCTTACGTCAGTGAAAACTGCCCTATTCCCATCATCAAAAATGATCGTGGCTTGTGCCATTTGTATGTGCATAAGGATGGTGACTTAGATATGGCGTCGCAGATTTTAGAAAATGGCAAAGCCCAGCGACCTGGGGTTTGTAATTCCTTAGAAACCTTGTTGATTCATAAAAATGTGGCAAAAAAGTTTTTGCCTGTATTTTATCAAAACCTAGCCAAATACAAGATGCAGTGGTGGGCCTGCGCAAAGTCATTGTCGATTTTGCGTGAAGCTGGACGATTGCAAGGCCAGCAGGACGTATCGACCATTCAAAAAGCCCAAGCTAGCAATTATGCCACCGAATATTTGGACTATGCTTTGAATGTGAAAGTGGTGGATTCTGTGGATCAGGCTTTGCAGCATATTGATACCTATGGATCTAAACATTCTGAAGCCATTGTGACCAAATCAAAAACTGTGGGACATCAGTTTTTGCAAGCGGTGGATGCGGCCGCTGTTTATTGGAATGCCTCGACCCGTTTTACAGATGGTTACGAAATGGGACTTGGCGGAGAAATAGGCATCAGCACGCAAAAGCTGCATGTGCGAGGCCCTGTGGGCTTGCGTGAATTGACCAGTGTGCGTTGGGTTCTTGAAGGCACTGGACAGATACGTAAATAAGTTAGTAGATTCGTAAGATGTCAAAGTCTGACATCAATCCCTATTTGAATGCCCTGTCTTTTGAAATGCAAGTTTCTGATTTGGATACTTTGCAGGCTTTTGCCAATGTCTATCAACAAGGCCAGCCCAGTTTTTATTTTCAAAGCGAGGATGAGGGTTCTTCGGCAGTGACCTTGATGGGTTTTAATCCCGCACAGATTTTAAAAATTGCTGATGGAAAATTTTCTGTTCAAGATGTGATTCAAAAAAAGGAAAAGAAATTTTCTGGACCTCCTTTGGAAGAATTGAAAAACTATTTGAACCAATTGGAGA
>JBMOJS010000028.1:0-18862 GCA_049315665.1 Pseudobdellovibrionaceae bacterium
TATACCCATAGTCGACGGGTAAAATGTGTCCTCGGTATATCAGGGGCTAGAAGGAGCGTCATATTAGTGTTTCCCAATATGGCTTAGTTCTAATATGATACGTCCATGGAATGGAAAGAGCTGTGGTCGGAACTTCCCACTGAAATTAAATGGCAATTTGAGTCACAATCAAAATCAATTGATTTAAAACGAGGAGAGTTCGTTTACCGGCAGGGTGACCTTCCGAATGGAATTTATTTTGTCAAACGAGGACTTGTCGGACTTATGCTCGTTGGACAAGCTAGCGGTAAGGAACATTTACTTAGATTTTTTCGACAAGGTCAGTTTTTTGGCCATAGGGCTTTGTTTTCAAACGAAGGGTACCACGGAACATCGGTAGCCATTGAGCCAACTGTCTTAAAATTAGTGCCAAAAGAAATCATAATGATGGCGATCGAAAACCAACCGAAGTTACTTCGCGAGGTTATTAAGGTTCTCTCCAAGGAGCTTCGACGTTGTGAAACTCATCAGGTCATGATTCTCGAAAATCAAATTTTGGTTAGAACAGCACAGGCCGTAGTCTATTTGAAGGACCTTCATCCTGATCACAATTGGACACGTCAAGAAATTGCAAATTTTTGTGCTAGTACAGTTTCAACGGTTATAAAAGCGCTGTCTGAATTAGAAGAGCTAAACTTAATCAAACAAGATGGACGATCTATTCAAGTCCTAAATCGAGACGGCCTTATTGCGTTGCAGGATAATGAGACAGAATAATTTTTTATCAAATGATGTGCCAGCACATCATTGTTTGATTTTCAACTATGTCATTATAGACTCATGGATGAATCAAACAAAATCACGAAACTAACTTGTGAACAGGTTTATACCAAGGTCTTCAATCTACGATTTTTAACTTTAAAGAACTTAAGGGAGTTAACATGAGAAGCGATATTATATTTCATCAACTATTTGAATCTGAATCTTCAACTTACACCTATATTATCGCTGACAAAAAAACAAAAGAGGCAGCTATCATTGATCCTGTTCTTGAAACAGTCGATAGGGATCTGAAACTGATTGAGGAGCTTGGTCTTAGACTAATGTATGTTCTGGATACACATATTCATGCCGATCATATTACCGGCGCTGGTGAAATTCGAAAGCGAACTCAAGCAAAAACTGCAGTCAGCCAAGAGGCAGCAGTAGAATGTGTTGATATTCCGCTTGAAGACGGCCAAGAACTTTTACTAGGTGATAAAAAAATTAAAATAATTGCAACTCCGGGGCACACCAATACATGCCTCACGTATTCATTTGAGGGAATGATTTTTACTGGGGACGCGCTATTAATTCGTGGTTGCGGTCGTACTGACTTTCAACAGGGTTCATCTGAAAAGCTTTTCGATAGTGTTCATGAAAAGCTTTTTAAGCTGTCTTCAGATACAGTTATCTACCCAGGTCACGATTATCGTGGTCAAACTTCGTCAACGATTGCACTTGAAAAACAATTTAATCCTCGATTGGCAGAATCTATGACCAAAGACGATTTTAAGAAAATCATGTCTGAACTTAAGCTTGCAAACCCCAAACAAATTCATGAAGCCGTTCCGGCAAACTTAGCCTGTGGAAAATCAAAAAATGCTAAATCTATTCATCCTCAAGTGGTGGACGGAATCCCTGAAGTCACTTGCGAAGACGTTCTATCTCATGCCGATCAAGTGGAAGCTAAAAAAGTGAGATTGATTGACGTCAGACGTCCGGATGAATTCAATGGTGAATATGGGCATATCAAAGGTGCTGAACTCATCACTCTTGGCCCAGATTTAACAAATTTTCTAGAAAATGGAGATCGCAGCGAAGAAATTATTTTTGTTTGCCGCAGTGGTGGTCGCTCTGGAACAGCGACAACTGAAAGTATTAAACTCGGCTATAAATTTACGATTAACATGGCGGGCGGAATGATTCGCTGGACCGAACGTAAACAACCCGTTGAAAAATAGAATTAAATTTTAATTTTAAAAAGTGAGGATTTATGAATCAAGATTGGATCAATGCCCTAATAGGAGGGGTCATCATAGGAATATCAGTATCTCTGATGCTCTTATGGAACGGCCGAGTTACCGGAATTAGCGGAATCATCAACGGCACTTTGTCGCCAGTTAAAGGTGACACTAGCTGGAGAGTTCTTTTTATTGGAGGACTGATTCTAGGAGGTCTAACTTTGAAAGTGCTCAATCCAAATATTTTCTCTGGAAATTTGCAAACTGAAACTTGGACGACCGTTGTTGCGGGTTTACTTGTCGGCTTTGGAACTATACTAGGTAGCGGCTGCACCAGTGGTCATGGCGTTTGCGGTATAAGCCGGATGTCGCCTCGGTCTTTAGTTGCAACAGTCATCTTTATTTTAGCCGGTGTCATTGCCGTAGCTGTTTTTAAAAAAGTGGGGGTCTTTTTATGAAAAATGGATTGGCAGCATTAGCCGTAGGATTTATTTTTGCTATTGGACTTGGGATTTCAGGAATGACCCAACCCCAAAAGGTTGTTGGGTTCTTAGATATTTTTGGAAATTGGGACCCCTCACTCATTTTTGTGATGGTTGGCGGAATCATCGTTCATTTTCTTACCTACAAGCTTATTAGAAGACGCAAGTCGCCGCTTCTTTCGGCAGATTGGCATGTTCCAACGAAGAAAGAAATTACTCCTGCACTGGTAACTGGTGCATTGCTTTTTGGAATTGGATGGGGACTTGGCGGTTTTTGCCCGGGACCCGCAGTAACTTCACTTGCTAGCCTTGAGACAAAGCCGTTTGTATTTGTAATGAGTATGCTTGTCGGAATGTTTTTGTTTCGGCTAGTCGATAAGAAATTGAACATTAAGAAATGAGACTTTTATGGAAATCTACGGTTATATAGCCTCTATTTTTATGGGCCTTTCCTTAGGCATGATTGGCGGCGGGGGCTCAATTCTAACATTACCAATTCTTGTCTATCTTTTTGCAATCAATCCAATATTGGCGACCGCCTACTCGCTTTTCATTGTCGGGCTTACAGCCCTCGTTGGTGGTGGTTTTTATCTTAAAAAAGGTGAGGTGGATTTAAAAACTGGATTAATTTTTGCGGCTCCAAGTTTCATAGGTGTCTATTTAACTCGCGCCTATGTCGTACCTCAATTGCCCGATCCTGTTTTCTCGATTGGAACCCATGCGATCTCTAAACCACTTTTGATTATGTTGGTTTTTGCAGTTCTAATGGTCGTTACTTCGATATCAATGATTAAAACCAAGAAAGCCTCAGTGTTGCCAGCTAAAGAGTTTTCCTCGATGAATAGATTCTTTTTAATTTCTTTAGAAGGACTTGTGGTTGGAGGAATAACTGGATTTGTCGGTGCTGGTGGCGGCTTCCTAATTATCCCAGCCCTGGTTTTACTTGTTGGAATGCCCATGAAGATTGCTGTTGGGACTTCTCTTTTCATTATCTCCGCAAAATCTCTGTTGGGATTTGTTGGCGATGTACAACATCAAGCGTTTATTGATTGGAAGCTTCTTCTAACGGTCTCAGGAATTGCAATTCTAGGGCTGTTTATTAGTATGTCTCTATCAAAAAAAGTTTCAGAAAATACGTTAAAAAAAGGCTTCGGATATTTCGTCCTCATCATGGGAGCTTTTATTCTCTATGATCAAATAAAGAAAATGTAAGAGCCAGAAGAGCCTAAACAAGATTGGTGATCGCGGCACGACTCGAACGTGCGACCTATTGCTTAGAAGGCAATTGCTCTATCCAACTGAGCTACGCGACCAAACTAAAGACTAAATTGGATTTCTAACAAAAACTAAAAGGCTTGCAAAGCGTTCCTTGCAGAAAATAACAATAATGCAGCATGTCGCTGCGGATGCCCATAGAAGCAAAATCATTTACCATCAATCATGCTCTACGCTCGCTTTACTTAACATAAAGGACTTTCCATGCCCAAGCCCAAAGACAACTCAAAAGTGCGCCGTCGAATCAATAAAAAAAAGGCTCGCCTGCTTTTTGATAAATACGCACTTTACAGCAAGGCTGTTCAGTCCCCGGCCAACGACGTGGTCTTTTTACAAAACACTTATAAAGATCTGCGCGGTAAAAACCCCAAGCTGATGCGCGAAGATTTTTGTGGCACCTTTGCCCTTTCCGCCGAGTGGGTGAAGCTGAACCCTAGGCATTGGGCTATAGGCATTGATCTTGACCCCGAACCTGTCACCTACGGCAGGAATAATTACCTAAACTCCTTGCGGCCTCAACAACAGCGGCGATTGCAATTGATCGAAGGCAATGTGCTTGATCCCAATTTGCCCAAAGCAGATCTGGTCACGGCCCTGAACTTTTCATACTTCTGTTTTAAGACTCGCGAAAGCATGAAAAAATATTTTCACAATGTTTATAAATCTTTAAATAAAGATGGCATCTTTGTGGTGGATATTTTTGGCGGCTCCCAATGTCACGATGCGATTGAAGACACCATCAAAAATGATGGTTTCACTTATTACTGGGACCAAACCAATTTTGATCCTGTGACCAACGAGGCCTTGTTTCATATCCATTTTCGCATTGGTGGCAAACGCTATGAGCAGGTGTTCACCTACGACTGGCGCCTGTGGAGCATTCCCGAAATCCGCGATATTATGGCCGAAGTGGGATTTAAAAAGACCCATATCTATTGGGAGGGCACCAACACCAAAGATGGCACCGGCAATGGCAAATTTTTTCGCACTGAAAAAGGCGAAGCCTGCGCCAGTTGGATTGCCTACGTCATCGGCGAAAAGTGAGGGGGCTATATTTATTTTCCCTACTGGTGCAAGAAGTTGGCTATCTGACTGAAGGAGGAGTACCCAAGTATGGATCTTGACCACCGTAGCCGCCGCCCGTTGAGCTATTATTAGGTGTAAGAAGACAAGCTTGAGCACTATTGACACCACAATAGTTAGCCATTCTTTTACAAAGATTTTTATTTTCTTCAGAGTTGGTTTGAAAATATTTATTGCCCGGTCGTATACCATCTCCAACAGTCAAAGTGTTAATATCATTGGCACAACGGCGCATCTCTGCTGCCTCATCTGAATAATCGGAGTCTGGAGTTAACACTCCTTCACCAGAACTACTAAAACCTGCGGCGCTGGCGATAAAGCTTTCATAAGACTGATCTTGTCGTTGTGTTGAACTCATTTGGTTGAATGATCCTTGATCAGAAAAGATTTTTTTGATTGCATCAGAATTTCGTAAACCCAGTAAAGGAGCTGCTGATTTTAGTAATTCGCCCTCTCGTTTTTGAATATTCGAGGTGTTGCCCTGTTTGGCATTGATTAATTCTGCGAGTAAATCATATTCAAGAATTTTTTTATCCGACCAAAACCCAGAAACTTTTCTATCTGTTCTAATTTTTGATAAAGGTCCCGATCGACAAATGCCATAGGCTTGTACTCTTTTGATCAACTGTTGCAAAAATGCGGTCCGTGCTGAATCTGATGAGATTGGCGTTATTCGTTGTCTATTGGGTTGCTGAGTGTACTGACTGACACCGATGGCTAAAAAAGCCAGCCAACGTTCAGAAAAACCAGATTTTATTGATTCTGGGATATTAGAATTCATTTCATCTTCATAGACACAAGCCACACACAGCAAAGCACCGGTGGGAACATCTCCTACGCGCATGGAAGCAACATTACGTAAAAAAGTTGAAGCATTTGCTTTTGGACAGATTGGAGGTTTATCCGCCGCGGGCTTGCGGTCGCCACTGACCGAGTTTTTTTCTGCCGGCACCGCCGCAGCGGCGGTGCCTGGATCATTCGCGGCACTTACAGATTTATTATTTTCTTCCGTGGTTTGGCAGGCTGAAAAAAATAAAACCGAAGCGGCCAAAATTAAATATATTTTATTTATTTTAATTAAAAACATAAATCGCGATCTCCTTACACTCATCCTTAGATTTTACGACGCTTTCTACTTCAAGCCAAATTTCTGTGGCTCAAAAGCAGCTGTTCGCAAGGTTGCCCACAAAATCAGTGTATCTAAAATTTAGCGATGAGTGAATTTTATGTTGCAAGCCCGACTTTCAGACAGGGTCTAGATCGCCTTCATGTGTTTTTCTAACCAATCGGCAATGATTTCTATAGAAGCTTTATTTTTAATAACTTGGTTGATCATAAATTGTTCACCGTTATCAGCATCCACTTTTAATCGATAGCCATTCATTTGTAAAAAAATGGCTGTTGTAGCAAAAGCGACTCTTTTATTACCATCAATAAATGGATGATTTTGGGTCAGACTTTGTAAAAGTGCAGCTGCCTGTAAAGACAGACTTTTGTAATATCCTGTCTGCGGTCGCATCAGCGCACTTTCAAGCAGACCTAGGTCACGTGCTCCGTCTTTGCCACCAAACCTTTGAATCAGTATAGAGTGCAATTCAAGTGTTTCATTTAAGGTTGGGTAAAGTGTAACTTTCATTTTGCTAATCGTTGAAGAAGCTCAGAATGCTCTGCAAGGACATCATCCATGGCATTTTTAAAAGCCGGACGTAATCTTGAACGATGAATATACTCGGCCACGGCCTCAGTCACTACACTTGATATGCTGCGGTCAGTTTGCTCAACAAACAATTTAAGTTCTTTAAGAACTTTTTCATCCATCTGTGTTGCAAATTTTTTAGCTTTCATTTGATCTACCTTATATACGCATTATTTATTTTAACTATCTTATCATGAATATTCATGAAAAATCAAGAAATAGAAATAATTAAATGATATTAAGTATTTATGATTGCCCCGAAGAAGCCTTCAGTTGTTCCATAGTCAGCAAAGAGAATAAATTCAAGCCCTGCTCTTTAAGTAGTCCAGTAGCTTCTTGGTCCCGCTGAATCACGCACAACAGGTCTGTCAGCACAGCCCCTTCATCGCGCAGATCTTTAGCCGATAAGATGGCCTGACCACCGGTAGTGACCACATCTTCCACAATGCAAACCTTGCGGCCTTTAAAGTCACAGCCTTCGGCCACTTTGCAAGTGCCATAGTCTTTTCTTTTTTTACGCACAAAAATAGCTGGCAAACCTGTGGCTAAAGAAAGTGCGGTGGCAATAGGGATCCCCCCCATTTCTAGACCGGCTAAAACTTCAGTGCCAACAGGGATTTTGTGTTTCAGTTGTTCAACGATTTCAGCCAAAAGCTTGGGATCAGATTCAAATCTGTATTTATCAAAATACTCTTCCGAAGTTTTACCAGAGCGCAATTTAAAATTTCCACGCAAATAAGAAGCTTGATAAACTTTTTGTGCTAAATTTTTATTTTCCATTTTGTTCCTTTGCCCACTGCAAATACTTTTTATTAATTCCTATAGTCGGCAGTTCCAAAACACAAGGCACATCGTAGCTATGCAGTTCTTCAATTCGACGCGCCAGTTTTTTACCTTTAGCTAAAGTTTTAACAATCAGCACCACTTCTTTGGACGAAGTGATTTTATTTTTCCATCTGTAAACAGACTGCATTCCAGAAATAATATTGGCGCAAAAAATAAGATTTTCTTTTAATAAAGTTTTAGCCATTTTTTGCGCTGACTTTTTATCGGCACAAGGAACATAAAATACTCGTATCATTTTTTAGATCCATTTTTTTATTGAAACTAAATTTGCATGAACAACGAGCCAAAACAGATCTAGTTTTTTCTGATTTTTTGTTTGCGCACTTTCCATTGCTCTAAAGCATACTGGCGCATATCCGCAACGGTGTCTAATTCATCCACAATCTCTACACCCAGCAAGGTTTCTACAGCATCTTCTAAGCTAACCAAGCCCGTCGTCACACCATATTCATCAATGGCCAAGGCAATATGCTCTTTTTCTTTGATAAAATAATCCAACACTTGGGACACTGTCGTATTTTCTGGAATAGAAGTTATTGGGGTCGCTAACTCGCCAATTTTTTTATTGTCTTCATCATGGGAAACAGCTTCGTGAATTTTATAGCGAAAAGTCATTCCAACAATATGATCAATATTGTCATGATAAACGGGAATGCGTGAAAAACGAATGGGTTTGTATTTGCTAAAAACCTCTTGCACGGTTTCATCGCTTTCCAATGCAAAAAAAACAGACCTTGGAGTCATAATATCTGACACAAAAAGTTTATCCAGGGTCAGTAGGTTGCGAATAATATTGGATTCTTTGTTTTTGATAGTGCCTTCTTCAACACCCAGCTCGGCAGTCATCAAAACTTCTTCCCTAGTTACCTCGGGGTTATCAGAATTGTTAGCTACTAACTTTCCCAACTTCATAGAAAGGATCACAAAGGGATAAAGTAAAATAACCATGGCTTGAATAATGTAAGCAGAAAGTGGAGCTAAAGCCTTCCAGTGCGAAGCCCCAATGGATTTAGGCAGAATTTCTGAAAAAACTAAAATAAAAAATGTAAGTATAAAAGAGGCAATGGTAACCACTTCATCGCCATAAGTTTTTTGAATACTAGCAGCAACGGCTGCAGAGCCTAAAGTGTGGGACAAAGTATTTAAGGTTAAAATGGCAGCTAAAGGTTTATCAAGATTTTCTTTATGATGCTCTAAAAGTTGACCACTTTTTTTGCCTTCTTTAATCAGCACCCCAATATAGGCTGAATTGCATGACAGCAAAACAGCCTCTAATAAAGAGCAAATAAAAGAGATTCCAATAACAATAAAAAATAGCAGCAGTATGCTAGCCATCAACTATTTATTTTCAGCGGCACGTTTTGCTTGATACTTTTTCGCCAATTCATCTTGAATATTTCTTGGCGCTTGCGCGTATCTAGAAAACTCCATTGAAAATTCGCCTTTTCCTTTAGTTGCAGATCGTAAATCTGTGGAATAACCAAACATCTCTGTCAAAGGAACTTCCGCAGAAATAGTTGTATAACCTTCATTGGAGTCAGTGCCCAAAATAATTCCTCGGCGCTGATTGATCTGCCCAGTGACTGGACCTTGATATTCTTCTGGAGCCGAAGTTTCTAATTTCATAATGGGTTCTAAAACTGCAGGTTTGGCTTTAGCATAAGCTTCACGCATAGCTGCCATAGCGCAGATTTTAAAAGCCATATAAGATGAATCGACATCATGGTAAGATCCGTCTTCCAAGGATACGCTAACACCGACAATAGGAAATCCTATCAATGGACCTTTAGCGCATTGGTCTCTGAAACCCTCTTCCACGGCTGGAATGAATTCACGCGGAATACGTCCACCCACCACATTGTTTTCAAACTTAAATGTTTCGGTTTCTTCAGATGCCAATGGTGAAATTCGTCCGACCACTTTGGCAAATTGACCTGCACCACCAGTTTGTTTTTTATGGGTGTAATCATAAGCGGCTTCTGCAGAAATGGTTTCACGATAAGCCACCTGTGGCGCACCAGAAATCACTTCACAGTTGAATTCACGTTTCATACGCTCAATGTAAACTTCCAAATGCAATTCGCCCATGCCTGAAATAATGGTCTCTGCAGACTCTTCATCCCGGTGAACACGAAATGTCGGATCTTCTTTTCTAAATTTTTGCAAAGCTTTAGAAAAGTTATTGGCCGCAAGTTTATCTTTGGGTGATACAGCCAAAGATATAACCGCATCTGGAACGTGCATAGATTGCATTGAATAATTGACTTTGCCATTGGTGAAAGTATCCCCCGAAGCGCAATCAATACCAAACAAGGCTACGATATCCCCAGCATATGAAGTTTCGATATCTTCCATCTCGTCAGAGTGCATTCGCACCAAACGTGGGATTTTAACTTGCTTACCTGTGGATGTATTGATGATAAAATCACCTTTGGTCATTTTACCTTGGTAAATGCGCATGTAAGTCAACTGACCGAACTGGGTTTCTTGCAATTTAAAAGCTAACGCCACCAAGTTTTTCTCATTGTCCGGAGACAATGGAACTTTTTCTTCGTTATTATCTAAGTCCAAAGCGTTTTCAATTTTCTCAGCCGGAGTCGGCAAGTAATGCACAACTGCATCCAATAAAACCTGAACACCTTTATTTTTAAAAGCAGATCCACAATAAACAGGGCATAGTTTTAACTGATGGACACCTTTACGAATAGCCGCTCGCAATTGAGCAGCGTCTACTTCTTCGCCCATTAAAAATTTATCGGCCATGTTGTCATCAAAGTCTGATGCTTTTTCAACCAATTCATTGCGATACTTTTTGGCTTCTTCCAACAAGTCGGCAGGGATATCTTCAATAACGATATTTTCACCGTCATCACCATGAAAGAAATAAGCTTTCATATCGGCCAAGTCGATAATACCTTTGTGTTGGTCTTCTAAGCCAATAGGCAAAGCAGCCATCACTGCATTCAATTTTAATTTTTCAATCAAAGCATCTTTAACACGATAAGGATTGGCCCCTTGACGATCCAATTTATTGACAAAAGCCAAACGTGGAACATTGTACCTGCGCATTTGACGATCCACAGTGATCGACTGAGACTGAACACCAGCCACGCCGCAAAGAACCAAGATGGCTCCGTCCAAAACGCGCAAAGATCTTTCCACTTCAATGGTAAAATCCACGTGCCCGGGGGTATCAATTAAATTGATCGTGTTTTCTTTCCAGGAAACCTGAGTGGCTGCTGACTGGATGGTGATCCCTTTTTCTCTTTCAAGATCCATAGAGTCCATGGTCGCGCCGACGCCATCTTTACCTTTAACTTCATGAATGGCATGAATTTTACCGCCGTAAAAAAGAATACGCTCAGAAAGTGTTGTTTTGCCCGAATCGATGTGAGCTGAAATACCGATGTTTCTGACAATGTTAATGTCCCATTTTTTTGCCATGCTTAATCCTTTTTACTGATTTTAGTTCTTAAAAAGAACTTATTTGGTTATCATCAAAGATGCTGCGCTGCCAAGTAGAAATTTGGATCTTGCCTATAACTGACTGCGTAGTCGAAATGAGGTCATCATGACAACCATGGCCCCCCTTTACAAGGCCCGCAAATAAGGACTGTGCTGCGATGCTTAATAAACCCAACTCTGAAAATCTTGAGCAGCTTCTACAAAGCCATTTTAACATTGCAAATTTTCGTGGCAGCCAAAAAGAGGTGATCCAGCACCTTCTGACGGGCCAGCCGGCTTTGGCCCTAATGCCCACCGGTCAAGGCAAAAGCCTGTGTTATCAGTTTTTTGCCAAAACTCAACCTGGGCTGGTGGTGGTGATTTCACCCCTGATTGCCTTGATCGATGATCAAACTCAAAAGGCTTTGGATCAGGGCATAGCTGCCACAGGTTTGCATTCCGGCTTGCCAGCTGAACTCAAAACCCAGAGAATCAAAAAATTAACGGCAGGGGACTACAAACTGCTGCTGGTGACCCCCGAACGATTTCGCAAAGATGATTTTCGTCAAGCGATCAAATCCCCACAAAACCAAATCCAGCTTTTGGCCATCGATGAAGCCCATTGCGTATCACAGTGGGGCCACGATTTCAGACCGGATTATGGGACCCTTTATGAAACCCATGATTTTTTAGGTCGTCCTCCCCTGCTGGCATTAACAGCGACAGCGACACCGGATGTGCAAAAAGATATTTTACAAAAATTACGTTCCCCGCAAATGAAGATTTTTTGCAGAGGAGTCGCCAGGGACAACTTGGCTTTGCAAGTCGAAGATGTTTACGGCTGGACAGAAAAAACTGAATTTATTTTAAAGCATTTACAAAAAAATCCCGGCCCTGGAATCATCTATGTGACCTTGATTGACTCACTAAAAAAACTATCTAACGAACTACGCAGTAAAAATGTCGATCACCTGGTTTACCATGGGGATTTGCCCTCGCATCTGCGCAAAAAAAATCAAAAACAATTTGTCAGTGGTTCAGGTTTATTGATGTTGGCCACACCGGCGTTTGGCTTGGGCATAGACAAGGCAGACATCCGCTGGGTCATTCACAGCGAAATTCCGGGCTCGCTGGAGGCCTACTACCAAGAAGTTGGCCGCGCAGGCCGCGATGGTTTACCCAGTGAAGGAATTCTACTGTTCGACGAAGAAGACGTATCCATTCAAATGGAATTTTTAAAATGGAGCCACCCTGAAGTTTCTTTTGTGACCCATCTTTATCAAACACTGATGGATAAAAAAGATCAAATTCAAGCCCAGGGTTTAGAGTTTTTACGATCGCAGATGAGCTTTAAAAATCGTCGCGATTACCGCGTTGATTCAGGCTTAAGAATTTTAGAGCGTCTGGGTTTTATTCAGTTCACTTTGAATCCTGATCAGATTTTAGAAAAAGAAGGCATTCGCTATGAAATCCTTCAACCACTGAATATGGACCTGCTGAATCAAGATTTATCTCCGGAAAATTTAAAACGACAAAACATGAAGCTTTTAAAAATGCTTCAGTGGGGCAAAAATTCAGATCAGTGTCGTATGCAAATCATTTATGAATACTTTGGTTTTCTGGATTCTAAACCCTGCGGCCGATGCGATGTCTGTGGGGCTTAATGGCTAGAACTCCCTCTTTTGAATTTGTTCCCGATGAATTGCAAGTGGATGGCCTGGTGGGTATTGGTGGCCAACTGGATGTGGATACTTTAAAGTGGGCCTACGCCCAAGGGATTTTTCCATGGCCGCAGGAAGGTCTGCCCTGGCTGTGGTTCAGCCCTGATCCACGGGGAGTATTGGATTTTAAAGATTTAAAAATTGCAAAAAGTTTACAAAAATTTCGCCGCCAACACCGTGATTGGAACTTCACCGTGAATCAAAACTTTCCCGCTGTGATTAAAAACTGTGCCCAGCAGCGCCGACCTGGGCAAAAAGGCACTTGGATTTTGCCTGATATGATCACCGCCTATGAAAACTTGCTTGCTGCCGGTCACTTGATTTCGGTCGAGGTCTGGGCTCCGTCACTGGATGGCAACCAAGAGTTGATTGGTGGCATCTACGGGGTGCTCAGTGAAAAATACTTCAGTGCTGAAAGTATGTTCTACAAAGTATCTAACGCCTCGAAACTGGCTTTTTGCTATTTGCTAGAGCTTCTGCAAGAGCAAGGTCTGACCTGGATGGATGTGCAGATGATAACCCCACTGACAGAAGCCTTTGGTGGAAAATATATTTCTCGCAATGAGTTTTTGCAGCGGATCAGATAAGCGATCCTAAGTCGAGCCCAGGCAAAACCAGACTGGGGCTGCGTAGACATCTGGTTTAAAATAAAAAGATGATTTCTTATTTTTTTGAATCGCCACACGTTCGTGTATTTTTATTTTTTACTACTGTGCTGTCGCTGTTATTTTCCAACACAGCCCTGGCTTTTCATATCATGATTGACCCTGGCCACGGCGGCAGTGACCGCGGCGCTGTTTACAATAATATCAAAGAGGCCGATTTGGTTTTGCAATGGGCACAAAAACTAAAAAAATCCCTAGAGCTGAATCCTGATTACAAGGTGTCTTTGACCCGATCTTCCAGCATCACTTTATCTTTAGAAGATCGCGTAGAAAAAGCTGAAAAAGAAAAAGTGGATTTGTTTATCAGCCTGCATGCCAATGCAGCCTTTGATCGCCGCGCCCGTGGTGTTGAACTTTATTTTCAAAATAATCTTCCCCCCGAAGAAGAAGAGATGTTTTTGGCCCATCTTGAAAACAACTCGCGGGGGGCAGAAGCAAAAAAGCAAATCAGTAAAAATATTTTTGCTCTTTCAAAAAAATCAGACATCAATACTATTATAGAAGACCTGAAGCATCAAAGTCGCTTGCGTAAAAGTTTACAAGCCACACAACTGATCGCCACATCTTGGGCTGAAAGTGAAGACGGTGCTAAATCTAAAATAACAATCAAACAAGCTCCTTTCTTCGTAGTCAGTCAAACATCCATGCCTTCGATGCTGATTGAAATTGGCTTTTTATCGCACCCCACAGATTATAAGAAATTAATGGATCACCAATATCAGAATCAAATCATTGGCAAAATCCACCAAGCCTTGAATATTTACAAAGAAAAAGTAGACAAAAAACAGCAACACAGTCTAGATTAAGTCGCATCCAATACTCTTTGTTAAGGAAATCATCTTATGCCCAATTCCTCTCGCCGTGATGGCCGTCACTATGATCAATTGCGTGCCGTAAAAATAACTCCCCATGTTTCAGAATACGCCGAAGGTTCGGCTCTGGTGGAATTTGGCAAAACCAAAGTGCTGTGCACGGCCTCTTACGAAAGTAAACCCCCGCAATGGCTGCAAGGGTCTGGGCAAGGCTGGGTGGGGGCCGAATACGGCATGCTACCTAGGGCCACCCATCAAAGGGTGAAAAGAGAAAAATCTTTGAATGGTGGACGCACGCAAGAAATTTCGCGTTTGATTGGTCGATCATTACGAGCAGCTGTGAATTTAAAAGGCCTAGCAGATAAACATATTTTAATTGATTGCGATGTTCTATTGGCTGATGGCGGAACCCGCACAGCGGCCATCACCGGCGGTTTTGTAGCTTTAGCCTTGGCCTTAAAAAAGCTGCATGCGGTGGGTGAAATCAAAACTATTCCCTTGTTGAATTATGTGGCCGCCATCAGTGTGGGCTGGAGCAAAGGGCAGGCTTTTTTAGATTTAAACTATGAAGAAGATTCTGGCATTAGCACAGATATGAATTTTGTCATGACCGATTCAGGTCACTTTATTGAAGTTCAAGGCACTGCCGAACAAGATCCTTTTTCTAGACAAGAACTTTTATTGATGATGGATGCTGCCGAAAAAGGCTGCCGTCAGTTGTTTCAAGTGCAGTCAGAAATTATCGGTCCGATTTTTACTTTGAAGGGATAGTCATGGAACTATGGATTGCAACTGGCAATAAAGGCAAACTTTCAGAGTATCAATTATTGTTGAAAAATTCAGGACTGGATATTCATTCCCAGTCTGAAATTTCCTCTTTTTCTGCTCGCCCCGAAGATGGCCAGACTTTTTATGACAATGCCAAAATCAAAGCCCGATCTTTAAAAGCCGTGCGCCCTGACACTTGGATTTTTGGTGAAGATTCGGGCCTTGAAGTAGAAGGTCTAAATAATCTTCCCGGCATTCATTCGGCCCGCTACGCTGGGCCTAAAGCTTCGGACAGTGAAAATGTAGCAAAACTTTTAAAAATGATGAGCCTCCGTGCCGTACCTAATCGCAATGCCCGCTTTGCCTGCTGCTTGGTTGTTTACACACCCACCGGCGAAGAATGGGTATTTACTACATATATGAAGGGCACAATTGCGGCAAAACCTGCCGGTTTGCATGGCTTTGGCTATGACCCCGTTTTTATACCTGAAGGCGAAAGCAAAACCTTGGCAGAATTGGGCTCTGGCTACAAAACCACCCATTCTCACCGCGCCTTTGCAGTGAAAGAATTTTTAGTAAAAAAAGACTCTGCACAACAGTAGCTAGTTTGTACTTTTTAAATTCTTTGAAGCTTCACCAGATTTTAGTGACTTAATTTGTGACATGTCTATTTGAATTTGAGCATTGGCCCGCGCCGTACAAACACCAGCGGCATAATAACTTGTTACCACTGATTTTTTAGACGTAGATAAAGCCAAGGATTCTTTTTGTGCTAGGTTTGCTGACTGTTGTAAGCCTAAAAAATAATCATATTGCTTTTTTTTAACTTGCCACTCTTGCAGTTCTTTTAAAAACGCCGGATCCTTGGCCAACCAAGCCACCTCTTTGGGATTGTTCAGCATGGATTCAATATTAAGAGGGGGCACCCATTCACCATCCATAGGATTGTTTTTTCCAAACAATGATAAATTCAATTCTTGAGCATTTATATTTCGCACCACATTGGGATTTTTAACTGTCTGAATCGCCAGACTTTTTTGGTAAGCTTTTTTATCCATTTTTGCTGCTAAAGCAGTCAGCTTTTTTGTCAAAGAAGAAGCCTTGCCAAAAGACTGACTGACTTTATTCAAAGCTTTTGCAATAGCTCGAAAAAGCACAGGACTTCCACTGCCAAAGGTAAAATAAGCAACAGCACCGGCGGTGCCCACCGCACCAAGTATTTCACAGGTAATTTTAGTTTTAACTTCAGCAGGCAAAGCTAAAAATGAATTTTTCAATTCACCAAAACTTTCTTCTATATCATACAACATCGCCTTCATCATTTTTAACTCGTTAGAAGCACTATTAAAAGTTTCAATTGGGTGTAACACTAATTTCTTAGTGCCTTTTGCGATTTGCTTAACTGTTGCTACAGTAGATTGAACGGCACCACCAGTGCTATCCCAGACTCCATTGCTAAAACCCTTTGTACAATTCCAAATCGCGGAAAAATCAGAATTTGATGAAGATACTGCAGGCAGGATTGCCCCTTCGGAACTTCCACAATTGCTGTTTGACCAAGCCTTTGGCAATAGCCAGCTGTAAAAGATATTTATTGGTAAGACAACTTTAGTAGTCTTAAAAACATCTTTAAGTTGTAAATTTATGTCTTGAATCTTAGCCAGGGATAAATTTTGAAAAAACACCAATGTTACTTTTTGGTCAGGTTGTTGATAGTGAATAATATAACCTTGCCTAGCACTATAAATTTCACCAAAGCGAATTGCCCCCTCAACCAGAATATTGGACTTAGCCAAAATCATGACGTCAGATAAAATATTATTATATTTAGAAATATAAACTCTATTCATTTGATCAATGGCATTGACACTCAATGTTTGCCCTTGGCCAATGAGACTTAAAAAGCCCCTTTGCTGTAAAACCTTATCTACTTGTTGCGAATAATCCGATTTTTTTTGTGCAACATCTATAAAATAATTGGTTTTATCGTCCAGTTGTAGTGGCAGTATCTCTGATGTGGCAATAGCATTGTTAGGCAAAATTAAAAAACAACTGATAAGAAAAAGTAGATTGAAGTATTTTTTATTCATAGCGATAAGCTTATTCCAAATAGGGACCATTCAATCAGCTTACGGACTCTTTTTTCCATAGTAAACTCGACCAAAGCTTAGAATACTTCATTGTATTCTGGGCGCGGCGCGCCCAGAAATAAGACCTGGCACCCTATTCTAGACTTAACTTAGCAATGGTGCTAATGATGGCCGCATGCAAGGTTTAAAAATATTCTCAGGAAATTCGCATCTTGAATTAGCAAAAAATGTCGCTCACTATGCAGGGACACCCTTAGGTCATAGTAAAATTTCTAGCTTCGCCGATGGCGAGATTCAGGTTGAAATTCAAGAAAGTGTTCGCGGTGAACATGTTTTTGTGATTCAAAGCACTTGTCCCCCGGTAAATCAAAACTACATGGAACTTTTTATTATGTTGGACGCTCTAAGACGGGCTTCTGCTAAACACATTACCGCCGTGATTCCTTATTATGGATATGCCAGACAAGATCGTAAGGCGGCTCCTCGCGCCCCTATTTCTGCAAAATGTATGGCGGACTTATTGACCACGGCCGGGGCTCACCGCGTGGTGGCCGTTGATCTGCATGCCGCCCAGATTCAAGGTTTTTTTAATGTCCCCGTGGACCATTTGTTTGCGATTCCTACTTTAGCTCGGACTTGGCGTGAAAAAATGGGCTCAGGCCCTCAATTTGTTGCGGTGAGTCCAGATGCCGGCGGAGTAGAGCGCTGTCGTGCTTTTGCCAAAAGGATCGAAGCTTCTATCGCTATCATCGATAAACGCCGTACTGGGCCCAATGAAGCCAAAGCTTTGCACCTGATTGGGGATGTGAATAAAAAAACGGCCGTCATTATTGATGACATGATTGATACCGCTGGAACTCTTACACAAGCAGTTGACAGTTTACTTAAAAATGGGGCAGAAAGGGTGTTCGCTGTGGCCACCCATCCAGTACTGTCAGGACCTGCCATTGGACGCATTCAAGAAAGTCCAATTGAAAAGGTTTGGGTTTCTGACACCATACCGTTAAGTGCTGCAGCGAAAGAATGTGGAAAATTTGAAGTGATTTCAATGGCTCCCGTTCTTGCAGAAGCGATCAAAAGAATTCATGGCAATGATTCGGTCAGTTCGCTATTTGATATATAAAAATACAAGTATAAAGCTTGAAAGGATTTAGTCATGAAACAGAGATTCGAACTTACCGTTGAACCCCGTAACTCAGGCAAAGGCAACAGCCGCGCTCTTCGCAATGAAAAAAAGGTCCCTGCCGTGATTTACGGCGCAATTGCTAACGCCAATCTTTTTGTGCAAGAAAAAGACGTGGTTAAATACCATGTTCGCGCTTATGAAAATGCCTTGTTCAATTTAAAAAGCTCTGATGGCAAAGCCAATGGACAAGTGGTTTTGATGAAGTCTGTGGTTGTACACCCTTTGTCTCGTCGCCCACAGCATGTGGACTTTTTTGCTTTGGATTTAAAAAAGGCAGTGCGTGTAAACGTTGAAATCAAATTGGAAGGTAAACCGATTGGTTTATCTGAAGGTGGTCTATTGAACGTGGTCAACCGTCAGATCGAGGTTGAGTGTCTTCCTACAGAAATCCCTGACTCTATTTCTGTAGATATATCTGGTTTAAGCTTAGGCGATGCACTTCATGTGTCTGACCTTAAAGTGCCAGAATCTATTAAAATCATTACTGGACAAGAAATCACATTGGCTGTTGTGAATGTTCAAGAAGAAGAAACTGCGGCGACTCCAGCTGCAGATGCTGCGGCCGCTGCACCAGCTGCCGGTAAAGATGCCAAAGCTGCTGCTAAACCTGCTGCGGGTAAGGATGCTAAAGCTCCTGCTGCCGGCAAAGACGCTAAAGCTCCTGCGGCTAAACCTGCTGCTAAGAAGTAATCCTCTATAATGTGGCTTATTGTTGGGCTGGGTAATCCTGGCCCCCAGTATCTAATGACCAGACACAATATTGGTTTTATAGCCTTGGATTTTTTAGTCCAAGGTTTTTCTTTAAGTGGCCA
>JBMOJS010000029.1:0-18778 GCA_049315665.1 Pseudobdellovibrionaceae bacterium
TGCAAGGCCTGAACCCAAATGGCGCAAAAATTACCAGCTCAGTGATGGATTATATTTTTGGAATTTCATCGGCTATAATAGGGGCCAATATAAAAAATAATGCTCTTGAGTATGATCAAAAATTTATTGAGTGGTCTTACATTAAAGAATTTGATCTGTTAAAAACGGAACTGCCGCCATTTTGTTCTGACGGTCTTGCATATACCGATAAGGTTTTAGGATGTATGATTGGAGATCTTGGCAATAATCCTTTTGATACAACGTCGGCCCAATTTAAAAATAAAATAAATTCAATTGTTTCATTGGTGCTGCAATCAGTTGTTAAGAGCTTGCACCCTGAAAACTTGTCAGATCAACTTTCATTTAAGGAAATTTTGACTTTTATTGGCAATATTGACATGGCTAAAGTTGATTTAGCTATGGAATTAGACCAAGCTAAAATGTCTTTAAGCGAATCCAGTCAGTATTTTGATTTAAATTTAAAGTTTGGACCTAGAAGTTGGTTGAATCAAATTGAATATGATTTGGCATATTCAGAAAAAATTAAAAGGCAGCTTGATGTCGTAGGTGGCGTTTGGGGATATTTTTCTTCATTGTATCCATTGACACAAGAAGGACTAGTACAACGTGGATGGTTAAAAAAACTAATAGTTAGCTATTATGAGAAACCAGAATTCAAAAAAGGAATAAGTTTTGAGGGTGTTCCCTATGAACTGACTGATACGGAGTATACTTTTATTGGGAAACTGATAGACAGTTTTGCAGACAAGGCAGAAGACTATTTGTTATCAAGTGTTTTATCGAAATTTACATTTAAAAAACTTGAATTAGGCACACCTTCATCATCAGGCTCTTCCTTCAGTTTATTTGGTTCGGGCGCGGGCAGTTCTGAAAAGTCAATTCGCCTTGATGTTAATCAAGAAGTTTGGTGGCCGCAATTAGCTACGCTAGCTAGCGACATCATTTTAAGACGTGAGAATACAGTTTCTGGAGTGATTAACGGTGTTCAAGTTCAACTGCCTAAGGCCGGTTTTAATTTTGAACTAAGAAAAAAGGCAATTGAAATATTAGATGGTGAAAATTATAGAATTTTTGATGGAGAAAAGAAATTTATAACAAGTGCTTCCAGTAATATACTTGGACAATTTAAACAACTTTTAGGAAAAGAATTCAGTTCATCTACATCTGTTAAAGATGAATTGAAAAAAACAAAACTTGATTTGATTTCTAAAAAATGGTTTGATGAGGAACTTGAGCTGTTGAAGTCCATCGATGCAAAAAAATGATGATGTGTGTTTTATCTGGTGACCAGTGCGCAGCCCTAAGCTGCTTGAACTAAATGCTTGCCTACATCCAAGGCCGAATTGATATGCAAGCGAGTTTCTTTGGCGGCATAGATAGATCGTACCTCGGGCCAAAAAATCTTGGCGTAGCCCCATTGCAGGGCGAACAGCTCTTCACGGATTTTAAAAAGCAAACCAGCATCGCTACCTAGCAACCAATCCATCTGCAACTGATAAAGTTTTTCTTCTAAATCTTGCGGGGACAGTTGTTGTAAAAAATCCGCAGACAATTGTTGAGCTAAACAGTAGCCATTGTAATTGTAATTTTGAAAAACTTTGTCTAAAGGCTTGATCACCAAGTCACTAAAATGCGGATCGTCGGGGCTGGTGTTTTTTTTGCGTACAAAGGGCGCTGTAAGTTTTTTAAATTGCAAATAAACCAATGCATCGTTCACCACATATTCGGCTTTGGGTAAGTAGTCGGTGATCGAATCCACTTTCACGGCTTCGTGGGTGGCATCTTCAATATGAGAATTGTGGTCGGTAGCAATCAAAGATCGCAAATTAAATAACAAAGAGTGCAAAGCAAAAAGTTTTTCAACAAAAGTGGAGTTCAATGACAGATCAAAATTAAACAGCAAAGATCTGTTCAGTGAATTTTCCAATTGATCTATCTTTTCGCTTAGCAAAGACAGTTTGGATAAATCCACACCTTGTTCAGTCAAACAAGCATCCAAATCTTGGCTAAAACTGGATTCAAAGTCGTTCAACCCATTTTTGTCCAAAGTGGTGGCGGGTTTTTTAATGGATTGCAGGCGAGCTTGGGCCCTGTGAAAAACTTCAACATGAGGGTCCAATTGGCGAGTCACTTGATACAGTTGATTGTAGTCCAAACCTTTTTGCACCAAAGGGCTTTTCAAATAGGGATGCAATTGAATCAGGTAAGAGGCCGTTAAAAAATCGGCAAAGTATTTTAAAGGGGCAGACACCGGGATATTTTTGATCTGCGGGTAGTTTTGCGAATCCAAAAGATGAATTTTTTTAGGTAGAATATCTGAAGATTTGTCTAAAAACACATTGTACTGAAAGTGAATATTTTGATTTTTCATATTCTATGATTTTGACTTAACTTATTGATTTTTTGCAGTCTAGATCCGTTGTTTTTAAGTGGTGGTCCAGGGCTTATTTTTATCATGCACCGTAAAATACATAGCCAAGCGGCTAGAGCTTGGTTATAAAAGGACCATGTTAGTCGCAATATGGTTTACCTTTGTTATTTCTGTGGTTCTATTTGGTTTTGGGTTTTTAGCTTTGATTTATTGGAATTATCGCAAAACTCGACCAGGTGCTGGTTCCAGAGCTTTGAAGGCAGAAGCCCTGAAAAGTAAAGATTCCAATCTATCCACTTCCGGAGTTCCACTTGTTTAAAGCTTTATTAGACAATCATAAAAAATCTTTGGCTTTGGGTTACTCTTATGTGCGTAGTGCCCAGTTTGCATTGCAGCAGGCCTCTTTGCCGGTTTTTGAGTACATCTTGACGGGTCAGAAAAGAACTTCGCCCGCAGAATACCAAGCAAATTTACAAAAAATTTGGCCTTATCTAAAAGCCCTTTTGAACCAAGATGCGCAGAATATAGCCGATGGGGTTTATCCTTTGGCTGTATTGACTCCTGAAAAATCATGGCCCCCTATTTGGCGTTTTTCAAAAATCATTCAAGATGGCTTGGCCGTGGCGCGCAGAAGAAATGAAAAAAAATCCCATGACTTTTCGATGCAGGCTCAAAGTTATTTGGCCGATGTTCCTGAGTATTACCGTAGAAACTTTCACTTTCAAAGTGATGGCTATCTGACCGAACAGTCCGCCGATATTTATGAACACCAGGTTGAAATTTTATTTGCTGGCGCCGCAGGCCCTATGCGTAGGCTTCTTATTCCTTTGTTTAAGAAGCACTTTACTGACAACCCTTTGGGACAAGGTCTGCATTTTTTAGAAGTAGGGGCGGGAACGGGGCCGTTGACTCGCTTTATGAAATTGGCATTTCCATTGGCAAGAATCACAGCAGTGGATGTTAGTGATCCTTATTTAAAAAAAGCACAAAGTCGTTTGCAAGATTTAGATCGTGTGGATTTTTTGCAATCCAGTGGCGAAGCTTTGCCTTTTGTGGAAGAAAAATTTGACGCTGTTTATTCTTGTTTTTTATTTCATGAGCTGCCGCAAGATGTGCGCATCAGCATGGTGAACGAAGGTCTTCGAGTTTTAAAGAATCATGGTATTTATGGAATGGTGGACTCTATTCAATCTGGCGACCAGCCCGATTTGCAATGGGCCTTGGATCGATTTCCCATCGACTTTCATGAGCCTTTTTATAAGAATTATTTGATCCATCCGATGCATGAAGTTTTAAGTCAGTGTGGAGTCGCTCAAATTGAAACCAACATGGGTTTTTTCTCTAAAGCCCTTGCCGGAATTAAGGCCTCTTCTAAAAATTTATAAATTCATTGACTTGCAGTAACCCCTTTGGCACCCTTCGCGTTTGTTAATTATGAACCAGGAGATTGCCCATGGGACCCGTCACCCAATTTATTGATCATCACTACCGTCACTTCAACGCCGCGGCTTTGAAAGATTCGGCTCAGGCCTATAAAAAACACGTTGAAGGGCAAGGGAAAATGCTGGTGACTTTGGCGGGGGCTATGTCCACGGCAGAGTTAGGATTGTCTTTGGCCGAAATGATTCGCCAAAACAAAGTGCATGCCATCAGCTGCACCGGCGCCAATTTGGAAGAGGATGTTTTTAATTTAGTGGCCCATGATCATTATGTGCGTATTCCAAACTATCGTGATTTGACCCCTGCAGATGAACAAAAATTATTAGAAAAACATTTAAATCGTGTCACTGACACTTGCATCCCCGAAGAAGAAGCCATCCGTCGTATTGAAAAAGTGGTTTTGGAAGAATGGCAAGCGGCTGACCAAGCAGGCAAAAGCTATTTTCCCCATGAATTTATGTATAAAATTTTACTTTCTGGAAAACTAAAACAGTATTATCAAATTGATCCTAAAACTTCTTGGTTGTTAGCAGCAGCTGAAAAAAATATACCGATGATAGTACCTGGTTGGGAAGATTCGACCTTAGGTAATATTTTTTCAGGCCATGTGATCAAAGGGGACATCAAGAATGTGCACACCGTGCGCACAGGTATTGAATATATGATTCAATTTTCAGAATGGTATATGAACACCGCTACAAAATTTCCAGTGGGATTTTTTCAAGTGGGTGGCGGGATCGCTGGGGACTTTCCAATCTGTGTGGTGCCCATGCTGTCCCAAGATTTGGGTCACAAAGATGTACCTTTATGGAGTTATTTTTGCCAGGTCTCTGATTCCACAACATCCTATGGATCCTATTCTGGAGCTGTGCCTAACGAAAAAATCACTTGGGGCAAGTTGGCCGAAAGCACTCCCAAATTTATTGTTGAAAGTGATGCCAGCATTGTCGTGCCATTGATCTTTTCTTATGTGTTAGGGCTATAACAGCCCTAATGATTTATTGGTCTTGGTATAAGTCAGCTAAAAAGAGGGCCGCATTCAGCTGGCAAAGCACAACCTTTTTTTGATATGTAGACTGATTTTTTTCTCCAAAGTTTTTAAAACTTTGGAAGCATCTATTTTTTAGATCAATATATAATTGTTTATCGCTGGCTGTGATTTTACCTGCAAAACTGTGGTTGCAGATGGCGGCAGCTTTATTGCTTGAAGTCAGCCTAAGAGCGCCGCTGGGGTTTTTGAACTGTTTAAGTTTTAATCAGGTGCCTTTTTGCGGCGCTAGAAATTCATTCCAAGAATGACCAGAAAGTCGTAAATATCCCCATTGATGGTGCGTTCTAAGCGTTCAGAGCCTTGAACAAACTGTTTGTTTTCATCGGCAAAGTTCACATAATGATAAGTGCCTTGCAAGCCCAAGTAGGCTTTTTTGCGCATCAAAGGGATTTCTATACCTGTTCCTAAATTTATGCCCATGGTGGAGTCTCTACTATATCCATCTAAACCAGATATTGTGTATGTTCGACTGAACTGTCCCAGGCCGCCAATAATGTATGGATTTAAATCCGCCAAGCCGCGGGTGATGTTTTGCGTGCTTAAGTAGTACTTCAGGTCAAAATTAAAACTGGTGATAGAAACATTGCCAGTGTAATCGGTATTGTAAGGTGAAGTGGATTTAAAACTGACCGCATGATCGCCCGTCTGTAGGCCCATGGATAGGGCTAAGCGCAGATCAAAAAAGTAAGAAATAAATAAACCAAATGTGGGTGCTGACTTGTAAGTTTTAGCAAAGTTTTCGGTAAAACCGCGATAGCCCATCACTAAGCCCACGGTAAAGAATCGACCATTTTTAAAAAAATTAATGTCAGCTTCTTCGTCCGAGTTTTCGTCAAATTCAGAATAGTCGGTGAAGGGGTCATAGGCTTCGTCGGGGTCGGATTGGGCCAATAGTAGTGATCCCTCACTGGGCTTTTGTGGCTGCAGGGATGATGGGGCGAAATCTTGGGCCCAACTGCTTGCGGGCCAAATGGCCCCACAGCTCAAAGATATAAGAATAACTAAATTTAAAAAAGACAGATGCTGATTTTTAAGTACTTCTATCCATCGAGGACATGCCCTAAAATAAATCACAGATTTCCTCCCCCAAGATATTAATAAGTATGACGCAAAGATGTGCGCTGGTGCAAGGGGTAAAGTCTAGGGCGTGTTCTGATTTTATTGAGTACTAGAATAAAATAAATATTGGATCAAAATAAGACAAAGTCCCCAACAGCTTGATGGCGATAAAACCTTAGCCCTGATCTATAAAGGCTCTTGCAGGGCTTTTTCTATTTTTTCAGTGACTGATTTTTGCGTAGGTGAAGTCATAGACCCCCAGCGCTCGATCACTTGGCCTTTGCGATCCACTAAGAATTTTTCAAAATTCCAACTGACTTCTGTAAAAAGCAGTCCCGATTTTTTTTCTGTTAAAAACTGATAGACAGGCTGTTTTTGTGGGCCGCGGACAGAAGCTTTATCAAAGAAAGGGAAGCTGACGCCATATTCTTTTTCTGCGAAAGCCTTCACTTTGGCATTGTCTTCTTTTTCTTGTTTAAAGTCGTTGGAAGGAAAGCCAAGAACAATAAATCCACGGTCTTTGTATTTTTTAAAAAGATCTTCCAGATCTTTTAGCTGTGGAGTAAAGCCGCATTGCGAGGTGGTGTTGACCACTAAAACCACTTTGCCCCTGTATTTTGAAAAGTGAATTTTTTCGCCAGCAATGCTATTGGCGGAAAGATCAAAAAAATTTTCAGCGATGGCCGGTTTTGAGGTTGTCAGGGGCTGCGTGGGTGAGCTTGAAGTTTTCAAGGGCTCGGCTCTGATTGTAAAAGGTAAAATACAAACGATAGATAATGCAATCAAAGCTGGGTGTAGAAAAAAAACAAACTTCATAAAACTCCTTCAGGCTATTTGACTTAATCAATCTACTTAAAACCACCGAAGATCACAATGTGTATTGAAGCAAAGCCTGTGGTGCAGTGCAAACGGTGTGACTGCGGGGCGTGGATCGCGATAGAAAAAACCATGGCAAATAATTTTGATGTGACAGTGGTTTCTGCATTTGGCCGTGGGCAGTGGCTGGCTTCCGAGTTAAAAAAAGAAGGCCTGCAGGTTTTATTTTTAGATGTCTCTGCTCAATTAGGGCAGTGGCCGGCGGAAGACATTGAGGGGCCATTTGGTTTTTTTCGCAGTGATAGCATGGGTAAATCACAAAAAGCTCGCGTATTACTTGAAGATGTCTATGAGGAACTGGTGGAAGGTTTTTGTGTGTGGTTGGCTGATGGCCCACTGGAATTTAAAGGCCCTATTTCCCCTTTTCGTTTAGAAAAAATATTTCAGCGCAGTGGTTTTAAAGCCATTTGGCCTTATTTGCTCTCCAGTTTTTGGGGGCAGACAGTGAATCAAGAAAGTGCTCAGTCCAGTTTGGCTCCCTTGCAGGATCACTTCAGTGTTCGCAAGGCCACCCGTGCTGGATTTGAAAAGTCCTTGCAGTGGCTCAGAAGTCAAGGCGTGGAGTGTGATAAGGGTTCACAGATTTTGGATTTTGCCTTTAGCGTGGGACGCAGTCAGCTGGTGGGTTTCGAATTGCAAGGTGATAAGCAGGGTGTTTTTTCGACGGGACAGTGTGTGTGGGCTTTGACCTCGGAAGAAAGTTTATTTTTAAATAATAAGTTCAAAGTTTTTTATCCAAAATTGGCTGAGCCCGAATGGTGCTGGCTGCGTTACCGCATACGGGTGAAAGAGTGTCTTGAGCGCAGTCAATGGCCTTTGCACTTTGTTCTTTTGGGGGATGAGTGTGCCCCCTGGACCCACGAAAATTTTTTGATTTTGCAAAGAACAGCTTTGGCAGAGCCTTTTGATGTGTGGATCAAACTTCCCATGGTGCAAAGATTCAACACAGACTATTTAAAACTTTATGCGGAAACAATTTTAAAAACAATACAAGCGCGACTGCCAAAAGATACTGTTGAGCTGCTTTCTTTGCCGCAAGAGTCTTCTTACACTTTTGCCGATATAGGGCCGGCCCGCTTTCCTGTGTATTTACAAAACTTCAAGCCTCTGGCCAGCCCATTTGCAAATGTGTATTTTGATGGTCCTGAACAATGGGACTCTTACAATTGGTCTGCGCGATTTTCGCATCAAGAAAAAATTCGTCATAAAGTGCTTTCTTATTGGTTGTCACAACAGCAAAAAAAGAAAGCAGAAAATTCACAAAAGCAGGAGAATCCATGATTGCTCGTTACACTCGCCCCGAGATGGGCGTTCTTTGGGATGTTGACCATCGTTTCGCAAAAATGATGCAAGTAGAAATTGTTGTTGCCCAAGTGCAGGCTAAAAAAGGCATGATTCCTAAATCAGCGGCCCTTGATATCACAAAAAAATCTCGTTTCAGTGCCAAAAGAATTTTAGAAATTGAACAAAAAACCAAGCATGATGTCATCGCCTTTGTGCAAAATTTAGCTGAAAATGTGGGACCTTCCGGCAAGTACATTCACTTTGGTTTGACCTCATCCGATGTTTTAGACACTGCATTTAGTTTGCAAGTGACTGAGGCGGGGGAGCTTTTGCAATCCAATTTGCAACAGCTTTTAAAAACACTAAAGTCCATGGTTAAAAAATATCAAGATGCTTTATGCCCTGGCCGCACCCATGGCATGTTTGCTGAACCCACGACATTTGGATATAAAATGGCTGGCTTTTTAGCCGAATTTTTGCGCCATGAACTGCGACTGCAACAGGCTTTGCAACAGATAAAAATTTGTAAATTGAGTGGTGCTGTCGGTACCTATTCTAGTTTGTCCCCTGAAATTGAAGGCCTGGTGGCTAAAAAATTGGGCTTAAAAGTAGAAACCATTGCCACACAAGTGATCCCTCGTGATCGTCATGCCGAAGTGATTTTGGCATTGGCTCAATTGGGGGCTGGCTTAGAACGCTTGGCGGTGGAATTGCGCCACCTGCAGCGCAGTGATGTGGGTGAAGTTGTTGAGGGCTTTAGTCAGGGGCAAAAAGGTTCGTCGGCCATGCCTCACAAAAAAAACCCCATCAGTGCAGAAAACATCACGGGTCTATCGCGATTGTTGCGTGGCTACGCGGTAGCGGCTTTAGAAAATGTGGCTTTATGGCATGAGCGCGACATCAGTCATTCTTCGGTGGAAAGAGTGATCTTTCCGGATGCCTTTATTGTAGCTGACTATGCTTTAAGTCGAATGAATATTTTATTAGAGGGTTTGTTTGTCGATCGTAAGCGCATGCTGCGAAATATGGAAAGCTCGCAAGGGCAGTTGTTCAGTTCCCATGTTTTGTTGGTGCTGGTTAATAAAGGTCTGTCGCGAGATGAAGCCTATCGCCATGTGCAAAGATTGTGTCATTCCATGGGGGATGGCGATCATCTTAAAAAAATGCTTTTGCAAGATCAAGAGCTTAAAACAATATTGAAACCCAAAGATGTGGAAGATATTTTTAGTGGTAAGCGCTATCAGAAAAACTTAAAGCCCGTTTTAAAAAGAGTATTGTTTTGACTTCAAACTGAAGTTCTATCAGGCTTAAATAATGACAAAGCCCTTGAAAAATAAACAATGGTCACCACTGCAAACAGGTGATCTTGTGGATGTGATTGCCCCTGGCTATGCCTCTTCACCGGAAGAAGTTGAAGGGGCATTGCAGTTTTTGCAGCAATGGGGATTGCGATCCCATTGGTCTAAAACCTCTTTGCAAAAACATTTTCTGCATGCCAACAGTGACGAAAAAAGATTTCACTTTTTAAAGCAGGCTTTGCTGAACAAAAATTCAAAAGTGATCTGGTGCATGCGTGGGGGTTATGGCAGCAATCGCTTGCTTCCGTATCTAGAAAAAACTCCCCGTCCAAGTCATGTTAAATTATTGATTGGCATCAGCGATATCACATCTTTGCATGTGTTTTTAAATCAAAAATGGGGTTGGCCCACTTTGCATGGACCCTTGTTGGATCGCTTGGGGCGTGATTTGATTGCAAAAAAGCACCAGCAAGAATTAAAAAAAATTTTATGGGGACAAGATGATACAATCACTTTCAGTGGTTTGAAGCCCTTGAATGCTGCTGCTTTAAAAACAACACACTTGCGTTCTGAAATCGTCGGGGGAAACTGGGTGGTTTTGGGTGGACATATGGGCACGCGTTTTCAAGTGGATACAAAAAATAAATTTATTTTTTTAGAAGAAATTGGTGAACGTGCCTATCGTATTGACCGCTTGATTGAACAGTTTTCACAGGCTGGATTATGGAACCAGGCCAAAGCCATTTTTTTGGGTGACTTTACTCACGGACAAGAACCTGACGGCAGTCATAAAAAATTACCACAGGTTATAAAACGTTGGGCTGCAGATCTAAAAACCCCCTTGTTCTCGGGCTTGCCAGCGGGGCATGGGGCAGTGCAAAGACCTGTGCCTATGCATACCAAAGCTGTGCTGTCTAAAAGCTCTACAGGTTCCTTTCATCTTACTATTGACACTGGAGTTTTGCTTTCATGATGTTAAAATACTCTGTTTTAGAAAAAAATCTTTATGAAAAATTGCAAACGGCTATTGTGGATGTAACTCCCGGAGTTGTGGTTAGAGCCTATCAAGGTGGGCGTATTATTTGTGATATCTCTGTGGGACAAATCTATGCTTATTATGATCTGGCTAGTCTAACTAAAATCATATTTACTACTCAGGCTATCATGCAGGCCTACGATCAGGGGATGTTGCGGTTGGATCAAACTGTTTCTGATTATTTGCCTTGGTTTCCCCACGGGTCGATCACCGTGGCCCAGCTGCTGACTCACTCGTCGGGACTATCTTGGTGGAAGCCTTTTTATGAAAAAATAAATGTGGCTTTGTCTAGGGATGAGCGCCGTCTTCAGTTGATCGATCAGTTAAAGGTGATCGAATTAGAAAAGCACGACAAGTGTGTTTATTCGGACGTGGGTTTTTTAGTTCTAGGATTTATTTTAGAAAAA
Source organism: Pseudobdellovibrionaceae bacterium (assembly GCA_049315665.1). Classification (GTDB taxonomy): domain Bacteria; phylum Bdellovibrionota; class Bdellovibrionia; order Bdellovibrionales; family Bdellovibrionaceae; genus JBMOJS01. The sequence goes on from JBMOJS010000029.1 coordinate 10,844, forward strand.
ATATACGACAAATCTTTATTGGATATTTGGCAGACTTTAAAAAATCACTTTTATTTAGGAACCACCTTGGAATTCAATGTCGAAAACCAAGCTCCCTTCAAAACTCATTTGTATGCACCTACCGAAGAATGTCCTCGCCGTAAAAAATTAATTCAGGCTGAAGTGCATGATGAAAATGCCTGGGCCTTGGGGGGCGTATCTACTCACGCTGGATTGTTTGGTAGTATTGATGACATCAGTTGGTATGCTTTAAGTTTGCGTTCCCAGTTGTTAGGAATTGCCAGGTACACCATTCGTCAAAAAACCACACAACTATTTACTAAAAGGGCTGTGCCAGAAGGCTTTGGTGATTGGGCCTTGGGATACATGTTGCCTAGTCCGGGATCAGCCAGTTGTGGGCCCTATTTTTCTTTAAGCTCTATTGGTCATACAGGATTTACCGGGACTTCTATCTGGTATGATTCGAAACTGGATCTGATTGTCAACGTTCTTTCAAATCGAGTTTTGTATGGCCGTGATATAAAATCTTTTGCGACACTCAGGCCGCAAATTCATTCTTGGATCGTCGAGGCCTATCGTAAATCTGGATTATAAACAGGATGGTGTTTGTGTTAAAAGCTGGAGCGCATATTCATTTGATGGGGATCTGTGGCACTGCTATGGCCAGTCTTGCCGGTCTACTTAAAGATCAAGGTTTTAAAATCACCGGCAGTGATGCCAATCCTTATCCACCAATGTCTACTCAAATCGAGCAACTGGGTATTCAGATTCAAAAAGGTTATCAGGCTGAAAATTTAAATCCCAAACCTGATTTTGTCATCGTGGGAAATGTGATTTCAGCCAATAATCCAGAGGCTCAAGAAGTGCTGCGTTTAAATATTCCCTTCACATCTTTACCTAAAGCCATGGGCGAGTATGTGATTGCCCATCGCCAAAGTTTGGTGGTCAGTGGGACCCATGGTAAAACCACCACCACTTCCTTGCTAGCCTGGATTTTAGAAGTGGCCGGTTTAAAGCCAGGTTTTTTGATTGGTGGCATTCCAAAAAATTTCTCTTATTCATTTCGTAACCCGTCCCAAGATTTTTTTGTCATTGAAGGGGATGAATATGACACCGCCTATTTTGATAAAGTGCCTAAATTTATTCATTACAAACCTAGGCATGTTATTTTAACCAGTGTTGAGTTTGATCATGCCGATATTTATGCCGACCTGGATGCGGTTAAAAAATCCTTTCGACAGCTTTTAGATTTGATTCCCGCCCATGGTCATTTGGTGGCCTGTGCTGATCAGGTGCATGTGCGTGAATTGTTGGCCGAAAAAGATCGCCCTTATCCTATTCTTACCTATGGTTTGAATGAAGGAAATTGCCGCGTGCACGTTCTACCAAGTGAACAGGAGTATTCGCGCTTTGAAATTCATCTGGATGCACAATCGATGGCCCTACTGAAGCAGGGGCAGACAGTACTTGGCCCCTACTTGATCAATATGTCTGGAGACTATAATATTTTAAATGCGGCGTCAGCCGTCTTGCTTTCTTTGCAAATAGCTGTGCCCCAAGAAAATATTGCCCAAGCCTTAAAAACATTTTTAGGCGTTAAACGCCGGCAAGAAATTTTGGGCGAACCTGGCGGCGTGCTTGTAATCGAAGACTTTGCCCATCATCCCACAGCAGTGCGTGAAACCCTGTTGGGGATTCAAAAAAAATATCCAGGTCGAAAAGTCTTTGCAGTTTTTGAGCCACGCAGTGCAACTTCACGGCGTAAAATCTTTCAGCAGGATTATGTAAAGGCTTTTTCTTCGGCGCCAGAGGTTTTGTTGGCCCAGGCTTTTGATCAATCTAAAATTGCCCAGGCCGATCGGTTTTCTATTGAAGAACTGATTTCAGATTTGCATGCTCAAGGGCAAAAAGCCCGGGGCTTTGCCCAGGCCGATGACATTGTGCAGGCCTTGAAACAAGATACCCAGTCCGGCGATATTGTGCTGATTATGAGCAACGGCGGCTTTGATGGTATCTATAAAAAGCTACTTACGGCCTTGCAAGTTTAAGCTTGCCTGGTTCTTAGGTTTTTTCTATAAAATTTCCACCAGATTTTGCAATGAAATAGACAAAAGTTGTTCATTTTGAATTTGTAAATTCATCAAGTGAAAAAAATATTCTGGATTTTTTTGTATTCGCAAGATCAATTCCTTTTGCAGCAAGTAAGAAGTCAAGCGCTGCAAATGTATTTCTAAAACCAAGGACACAGATTCTATTTCACCGGAATTTAAAGTCAAAGAACGCAGATCGCTACTACCTAAAAAATTACCTAAATAGTTGCGCCACACCCGCTGCGATGAATTGGGATTGTTGGGATGGGGCAATTGCAAATCATTCACTAAGGCCTGCAAAGATCTTTCAGAAGCTGTGGGCGTAAGCCCGGCTAAATACTGATTAGGCAAAGCCACCTGCTGTTCGATGGTGCGTGAGGCCACTTGAATCAAGTGAGTATCTGAAATCTCTTCAATATGGCTTTGTAAATCTAAAATCAGTATTTTTAATTCTTCACTTTTTAAGTGATGCATCCACATCGCAGGTCTGTCCGGTTTAGTAGAGATATTTTCTGTAGCTTGGGTTTTGATATTTAGGATAGAGTTTTCAATATATAGATTTGTTTCTTCTAGTAAGGAATCCATTTCTAGGTTTTGAAGTGGAGTTTCAGGGTCTTTTAAATTTACTAGCTGTATAAGGAGGTTTTTTTGGCCATCTATTTTTTACGATGAAGTTTGCGAAGACAGAATCTGCAAACGGACTTTTGAGGCTTTTCGATGAGAGCTGTTTTTTGCTGAGGTAAATAGATTTTCACAACGTAGACTTGCAGCTTGGGTTTGCGGACCACTTAGTAGTACGACGGATAGTGCAGCAGATAAGAATGTAGGGGTTTTACGATTTAAAATACTCATTATTATAGACAATGCAAAGGCCTGGCCAAAAACAGTCTAATTAATGCCACTTATTTTGCATATAATGATCTATTGAAGTATGAAATACTCAAGGTGCCGCTTTTTGCCGCCGCTTGTATAGTAAGTAGTCAGTGTTGTATCTTAATGCAATGCGGGTTCTTCACGCTATGAGTCTTTATATTAACTCTTTGATTTTAAAAATAGGATCGGTTAGCCCTTAGCTCGAGTTTTTAATTCAAACTTAGGGGTAACTATGAAAAAAATCAGTTTTATTTGTGCTTTGGCTTTAGGACTTGCTGCTTGCTCTTCCAACAGTAGTGGTGGTGGTGGCGACAAAGCCAACGACAAAGCAAATAACAGTAAACAGGTCGAAGCCTCAGCTGCAGAATCTAAGTGCGCTTTGTATGTGAACCAAAAATTATTTTTATGTGTGAATTACGATAAAAAAACTTGGACTGAAGAAAAAATCAAAGAGGATTGCAATGCTCTTTTTCTACCTGTGGATCCCCAAATCACTCAGGATAAAAAAATTGTATCTTCATGTGCCACTGAAAATCGATTAGTCACGTGTCAGGTAGAGAAGTACAATACCACCGCATATTTATACGAAGCCGATGTTACTAAAGAAGCTTTGATCAATTTTTGTAAAGAAAATGACGGTAAGCCACTATAAAACAACTGATTTTTAGTGGGGATTTTATTTGCAGGCTTCTTAGAAGCTTAAATAAGGTTCCTTAAATAGCTCTCTATAAAAAACAACTGTTACATAGTATTTAAACGATCTTTAATTCGGAGTATTACCAATGAAAAATTTTATATTTGCAATTTTGATTTTAAGCACCGTTCACGGGACAGCTGCGCAGAAAAGTTCTTCAACCTCTGCGGCACCTGTGGCTACAGAAAATCGAAAAACTTTATTGGGTGGCCAATCTTCAACACGGGGAACGGCTTTAAAAGCCAACCTTAAAGGACTTAGCTTGTATGCTTCTTACGACATGGCAGACAGTTTGGATTTTGAAGCTTCGGTGAACGGCAAAAATAGCGCTGGGAATTTTAATAGTGATAAAGCTTTGGGATTTGGCGCAATGTATGATGTCGCAGATTTTAGCAATGGCCTTCTATTGCAAATCGGTGGCTCTTATGAAATGGGCCGCACATTAAGTGGTGGCAAAGATAAAAATGGACCCATTGTTTTACAGGGAGCCAAACCAGAAATCCAATTTTGGACTTTATTTGGTCAAGCCGATGTATTGTTAACAGAAAAATTCAGTCTGTTCGGCGGAGGTAATTACACTTTTCCACAGGTTAAAAATGTGCCTGGCGGTACTTGGAAAAGTAAATTGGGTTACCAATTTGGAGCCTCTTTCCATGTGAACCGTAACTTTTCTATCGACGGTATGATGCGCACTTTGAACATGTCTGGATCTTCTGATGACCAAGGTGTGAATACCAATTACGACAATATTCGCGCCCAAGGTTTCACTGTTCGCGGTCGATACAGCTTTTTGTAAATCTATTTAAAATACAACCATTCGGGGTAACTGCCTATGGGATCATTGGGGCCTTGATAGCTTAGGCGTAAAAAAGGTCCTTGGGTGGCTTCAGCAGAAATTATTTTTTGGGGATCCAATTGGTGCTCAACGGTTCTTGCCACTGCATCTTCTTTTTTATTGGCAGATAAAGCGGTTAAATCAATAAAATATAAATTTCGCAGATCAATGATCAGTTTGCCACTAGAGTCTTCAACCACCAAGTAGGGGGAAAAAGATTTTTGCCCACAGCCTTCGATGCGGCCATATTGGTCCATTCTATATTTCACTTTCAAACCATCCGGTCTTTGTAAAATGATTTGTGTAAAATCTTTGGATACCTGCAATGTTATCGTGCTCCAAGCGGTATTTGGACTTGGCAAATTCAATGAGATTTTTTTACTGAATGAAAATGAATCCTGCCAAATCCAACGTGTCATACTTGCTGAGTTTAGTTTTTTTAGCAAATAATCATGCAGGGGTTGTGAAGGTAAGATAGGGGTGGGCTTATGCCCCTGACTCTCATAGAGCTTCATTTTATCTAAATAAAGTAAAGCCTCCCAATTGGCAAAAAGTGGCCCATCAGTGCCTGGGATTTTAAAGCCAAGAATATGGCTTTTGATTTTTTCAGAATATAAACCAGCTGCTAAGGCAGAGTTATTCGGATCAAGTACAAAAGTTTTCACTGCTGATGTTTGCGCTATTTTGCATCGATAAAAATCCTTCTTAAAAGATGGAAAGTCCGAGTGGCTTTTCGTGTTTCCACGATCAGCCAGTTCCGCATTGCCCTTGTCCGCCAGTTCGGCGTTACCGCGGTCACTGAGTTCGGCATTACTTTTGTCTGATAACTCGGCAGAGCTTTTATTGGGGGCTTCGGTGCTGGATTCGGCAATTTGCCATCGCGGTAGATAACGAAAAAAATTCTGGTGATGATCTGAAGTCCATAAAATCTCATCCCCCAATAGTTTATAATTCAAGTGCTCGCGGACGCCGTTCAAATAATCTTTCAATAACGGCATCACGGTATTGACATGGGCATAGTGGCTGAGTTTGAACCATTTAGAACTGCTGACCAGCAGGCCATACATTTTGGACAGGGGCTCCGCTAAGGCATTATAGCTTCCCATCATCGGGCTGCCGCTTTGTCCAGGACTGGCCCAAAAAGGTGAAACCCAAGACTGACTGACCCCAGTCAGGTATGGCAAGACACCGTATTGAACGGCTTGCTTAGCATTTTGTCCCTTTTGCCCAAAGGGAAGGGGTTTTGAATTTTTTTCTTTCAAATCCAGCAACCACAGGGGAAATACAGTGTATAATGGAGAACTCAATAGTGTCTGTTGAAGCGACAAAAAATCTGCGGGCGTTAATTTTATCTCAGCTAAATCTTTTTCAAATAAACCCTTTGCATAATCTTTAATAGAAGGAATCACTGAGAACCCCGACAGCCCAGCAAAAAAAGAATTTTTTTTAGGGTAAATGGCCATTTCTGTTAAAAACATTTCTCCGGCCTGCATGCGATTGTACCAGGCGCCTGTCCAATCTTCACTCAGTGAGTACAGTCCTTGCCACTGTTCGGATGGATCACCCAAAGCAGAAGTGGTGCTTAAAAAAGCTTGTAAAAAAGGACTGTTAATAAAATGCCCTGGTCGTGGTTTTTCTGGTAAATAACTATCTATTTTAGGAAAAATTTCGATCAAGGCGATGTCATTGATGCGATCTTCGATCAGTGGATAACGGCCTTCTACTTTTGGCACTTCCTGACAGGCGTAATCTTTTAAACAATACACGATTTTTTTACCTACCAGAATATGGGAATTGGTTAAAATAAAAAAACGACAGTGTTCAGGGGCTCGACCTTCGCTGCTTTCTTTGCAGGCATCGGTCAGCATTTGTCCTTTGAAAATATTGGTAGTGGGCTGAGTGCTTAAAGCCACAGTGACCCCGGTGCCACGGACAAAGTCGCCATTGTTAAAATAGGACCTGACTTCATAGAAGGGGGCCAGATACAAAGATTGGGGCTGCGTTTGTGGAGGGGCTGCAAAACTGGCCTGGCCCGTGGCGGTTACTAAAAACATCCAAAAAGCTATTTTCATTTTTTTCAAGTTTGTTGAAAATCTTGAGTTCTTCATAAATCGTTTACAAGCACAATGCGTACCATGGATCAGGAATTGCAATGTCTATGAAGTAGTTGTGTTTTCTTTCTAGGGTGTTTTTAAACCCCCTTTGACAGAAGATGGGTGTCTAACAAACAAACAGGTAACAAAAATTGTGACAACAGTTAAATATTCTCAAAATGATATTGCGGCCCACGAAAACTGGTCCCTGTTGCTGGATCTAAGCCATGAAGATCTTTTGGCCGAGCGTCTTTATTTAGGACTTAAAAAATGGAATCCTTTGCAAGAAAAATACATTCTATTACAAATCGCTTATCGCCAGGCAGATCTGTCCGAGCTTTTTAGGCTGCAAGCCGATTTGGATATTAAAAAAGATCATGAACACCAATGTGTGTATTTTTTGTTGGAATTGAAGATTTATTCCCTGCAAAAAAATGATAGTGAAATGGCTTCAGTTGAACAATTTATGAATGAAAAACTAAGCTATTTTTCTGCTTTGAAAATAAATCACCCTTTGCTTTTTGAATGCATCTACAGCTTGGGGTTTTGGTATTTTGCCAAAGAAAATTTTCTAGAAGCAAAAAATTGCTTTCAAAAATCTTTTGTCGGTTTTGAAAGTTTAAATATGCAGCGTTCGGCAGTACCGGCCTTGCAGAATTTTTTAGCCTGTGAAATCAATCTTCATCCACACAAAGATTATATGATGGATTTGGTTTTGCTTTACCGTAAGGCTCGCAAGCTGAATATGAACAATGCTGCGGCCATGGCCTTGTTGAATTTATCCCGACAGATGCAAATTCGTGGAGCCATCCAGTTGGCTTATCGTTATGCTTTACAAGCCCACCGTCTGATTGCTCCCTATCGCAGCAGTTTACAGTACGGTCTGATTTTGGCACAAAAAGCGCATCTGTTGATTCTACTGCAACAGCGTTCTCCCGCGACTGTTCTTTTGGAAGAGCTTAAAATAAATCCACACCCATCGATTCAAAAAACAGCATTGAATCTAGAAAAAATACTTTTGAGTCAAAAGATATCGTCGGATTCTTTGTTGGATAAAGATTTGCCCACTTCATGGCGGGAAAGATTAAAAAATACCCTGGAAGAAAAAAAGAAACAGATCTCGCCCTTAGAAGAAAAACTGCTGGGTTATTTGTCGACAAAAAACCGACATCAAATGGATATTATTCAATTTATATATGGTGAAAGTGCAGATCTAGAATCAGCCCAGAATCGATTTAAAAACTTGCTGCACCGACTGCGCAGCAAGTTGCCGGATCTGATCATATACAATAGAAAACAAGATATGTATAAACTAAATATTGATTTATAATTATAAATCTTTACTTAAGC
>JBMOJS010000248.1:0-4213 GCA_049315665.1 Pseudobdellovibrionaceae bacterium
GGCATTGAGACCGAGGGTAAGAAACATAGGCTCTCTGCAAAAATCAAAGAAGTTCCAGCAGCTGCTTTGACCACTAAAAACTAATTGATTTTGTGTCGCTGCTGTCTTTTGTAAGCCAGCAGCGTAAGGTTTGCTTTTAGCGACAGTTATTGAATTCCATGCCAAAATAACGCTGGCATGTTGAATACTGGGAACGACAATCCATCAAATTATCAGAATTAAATAGACTGCGCTCGCACTGTCGAGCAACACCAGAGGATTGGACTGTTGCCGTAAATTCACCAGATTGAAGGACACTGTTTGCACTATTCAATAGTTGAAACTGAACTTTGTTTATACCCTTTGCTAACAGAGGTTTTTCATATGCAGCCGACAGCCATAAATTTAAAGCGTCTTTAGTTCTACCGTCTGCTCCTCGGTAACTGACTGTGCGAATGCGCTGGGATCCATCAGCTCTATTCACTGTTAACCTAACTTGCGTGGCCTCTGCATTTACAGGCCCAATAAAACGATCGTAGCTGTAGGGCTCTAGCCTTTCAGTGCGACAATTGAATGTGGCCATATCTGTATTGTAGCCTTGAATGCGATAATTTAAATCTTCAACAAAAGGCCTAGGTCCTCGCGGCAAATCAGGCAACCGCGGCGGATCAAATGTTTGCTCGCGACACACAATGCTGGCTTGACCCTGCAAAATTACGGTCTGCATGGTGTTGCCCTGTGAAAAACCAAAATCGGCCATAGCTATGGATGATGCCGTAACAAAAACAACACTCAATAAACTTTTCAACACAGAACCCCTCCTTGCGTTTACAAGTTACAAAATCAACTTTTTGTGAAACTGATTTTATAAAGTCTGCATATTATGAAGTTATAGAGTCAAGTTTTTAAGCGTCTTCCAAGCTTTTAAATAACTGAAAGCTTGATACACCTGGTAATCCGATTGAAATAACTTTTCACGCGGCGTTAAGTTATTGGATTTTTTAGATCCTGTTTCTTTCCACCAAGCCATGGCCCCTTGATTATTTTCAATGCTAAGCATCTTTTTATCTTTATTGGCTGGAACATCATCATCTTCGAAGTCGCCTTTCAAATGCCCTGCGATATCTTTTTCGCGATTGCCTTTGGATTTGATCACCGCTTTCGAAAAAGTCTCGGGATCGATCTCTTCGATTTCGATATCTGGATGTATGCCTTCAGCTTGGATAGAAACTCCTTTAGGTGTGTAATACCTGGCCACCGTCATTTTTAAGCCACTACCATCACCCAATTTTACAACGGACTGTACAGAGCCTTTACCAAAAGTGCGCTCTCCAACAATCAGGGCGCGCTTATTGTCTTGCAAAGCGCCTGATACAATTTCGCTAGCACTGGCAGTAAATTCATTCACCAATATGATAATTGGAAAATCCGTGTATTTGGCTTTTTTTGAGGCCTGCGCGACTTCTTTATTTTTTTTATCACGTCCAATTGTGCTGACTATGACTCCTTCTTTTAAAAATAAATCACTGACCTTAATCGCTTGATCTAAAAGGCCACCAGGGTTTCTGCGCAAATCTAAAATCAAACCTTGAATTTTACCTTTTTTAGTTTGAGCCTCTAATGCTTTATCTAAATCTTTAGAAGTATTTTCAATAAAGCTAGTGATTTTCATGTAAGTATATCCATCTTCTAAATCAATGGGTTTTATAGATTTAATTTTAACATTGCCACGCACGATGGTAATGTCTTTGGGATTTTCTTCGCTTTCACGAACGACACGTAAAATAATTTTTGTTCCCTTTTTTCCACGCATCATCTGCGAAGCTTCAACCAAGCTTAAACCTTTGGTGCTTTTTCCGTCGACAGCGATAACTTTATCCCCGGCTTTGATGCCCGCCTCCCACGCAGGAGTGTCTTCAATCGGAGAAATAATAGTCAATATCCCACTATTTAAAGATATTTCTATACCCAAGCCCCCAAACTCACCACTTGTTTCAGATTCAAAATCTTTAAATAATTCTGGCGGCATAAAATTGGTGTGTGGATCAAGTTCACGCAACATGCCTTTGATGGCTCCATAAATTAATTTTTTTGTGTCAACAGGTTCAACATAATACTGTTGAATAAGGTTTAAGACCTTACTGAAGTTTTGCAACTCGGCATAGCGGTCTTGACTGGGGGGTTGTGAAGTTGCACCTGCCGAGTTTTGCGCTTGGGCTATTTGTGGATTTTGCAAATTGAAAATAGCTAGCAACAAACCTAAAGTTAAAAATAATAAAATCCATTTTTTCATTTTCATCTTAAAACCCCTTCAGCCATTCTTTAGGATCAGTGGCCTCGGTAAAGTGTCTAATTTCAAAATAAATCCCATTTTGATTTTCAAAATAAGAATCCCCGGCTAAGGCTACCATTTGATTTTGCTTTACATTATCACCTACGGCAACCTGAGTTTTATCTGCATTGGCATAAATGCTATAATAATTATCTCCATGGTCAATGATCAAAGTTCGACCAAGACCGTCGATATCACCGACAAAAGTAATCACTCCATCAAATACGCTATGAATAGCTTGATTGTATTTTGTAGCAATAAAAACACCCTTGTGTTGAAGACTGTATTTGTGTTGTTGATCTTTTATAATACCAAATCCACGTTGAATTTGACCTTCAGCCGGCCATGGCAACTGACCTTTAAAATCAAATATGGACCTTCCGGTCAATAAATCCAACAGCCCCGAATCATTGTATGTTTGTGATTGTTTAAGCTGCTGCATTTTATTTATCGAAAATACTTTTGATTTTTTTATTTTTTGTAAAACTTTTTTCTTTAGGTTTTGTTCTTGATTCAATTTGTTTTCTTGAAAGACCACTTTGCTTTGCAATTGTTCAATGTTCGCCAAACGACTTGCTAATTTATCTTTATTGATTTTCAAAGATTTTAAATTATTGGCATAATCTTTGATCAATTCATAGTCTCTTTGTGTGACAGATTTTAAAATTTTTAAATTGCGTTCTAATTCGGATGGATTGGTTGAACTAAATAGTGTCCTAAATACCACTTGATCCCCTAAGCGATAGATGACTTTAATTCTTTCTGTCAGACGGGCCTTTTGTATTTTGGTAGTTTGTTCAAGATTTTTTAGTTTTTGTGTCAGATGATCAATGGTGGATTCAATATTTCGTTTTTCTTGCTGCAATTGTTCTTTTTCAGTCACTGTTCTTTTAACTTTTCGATTCAGCTTATAAAGCAGATCTAAAACTTTTTTTTGCTCGGCTTCCTGTTCGGCTATAGTCTTTTGAATACTTTGATAACTATCTATTGTAATTTCAGAATTAGCTGCGTCAGATGGCGCGGGCCTAATAAACCCAAATAAAGTTGCAAATAATAATACGTTCAGCCATTTTTTTACCATCATATTTTTTTTAACTTTGCAGCTGCGGCCCACCCTGTGTTGATGCTTCTTGCAGCTAAAAAACAACCGGCGGCCCCGATGGCAGTTCCTAATACAGCAAATGCCATAACAAACATGAATGAGTGAAAATTTAACTTTTCAGCCAAAATAAAAAAATCAAAATGATCTATCAAAAAAGATTTTAAGGACGACAATAATATATAACTGCTGGATAAACCCAAAGCAGCTGTCCCCAGACCCATGCTGGCCCCTTGAATGATGAACTCTTTACGTATAGACCAATAAGTGGCCCCGATCAGTTCTAAAATTTCTATTTCTTCTCTTTTCTCTTCAACCAAAGCCCTGATAGCATTAGAAATAATAAAAAAACTAGCAACAGAAAATATAATACAAACAATCAATAGAAGATTTTGAACCACCTGAACAAAATGAGCATACTTTTCTAGCCACTCTTCACCATAGCTGACCTCAGAAACACCCGAAATATTTTGAATCTGTCTTTTTAGTTCTACAAAATTTTTATTTTTATCAGACGCTTCTTTCAGGCTTACCACTAGACTGTTGGGAATAAAATCCAATATTTCTGGGTCTTTTAATAGATCCGGAGCATAACTGGCCATCTGCTTTTGAAAACTAAATAAAGCTTGTTCATTTGAAATAATCTGAACTGACTTAACCAAATTATTTTCTTTGATTTGCTCTGCTATTGATTTTACTTTTTTATTGTTTAAATCATCTGACAGATAAACAGTCATTTGAAATTGATCGCCCCAATAACTTAAAATTTTTTTTAAATTATCTGAAAATAAAAAAGAACTACT
>JBMOJS010000249.1:0-4205 GCA_049315665.1 Pseudobdellovibrionaceae bacterium
TTCGGTCGAGTCTATAAAGGCTTTAGACTCGTCTAGAAAATCTAGACCTTGGTGTGGAAAAAACGTCGTGATTGTAAGCGTAAGTATTTGATTCTAGACTTTGGTCATAAAAAAACCCTGGAGGATGGTCCCTCCAGGGCTGGGCTTAAGAGAAGTAGGTGTGGGCGACTTCTCCGAAGAAATAAGCCTTGTTAACTTGTGCAAAATTCAATCTTCAATAGGCTTTTTCTCTGGACAAAGGGAAAGTCTATTCAAGATTGAAGACACAGCCTAAGGCCGTGTCTTCACAAGTCTTTTGTCTTTTATAATAATTTTAAAGCGACACTAGGAAACTGATTGGCTTGGGCCAAAACAGAAACTGCAGCATTCTGAAGAATCGTGGCCGACGCCATTTCTGAAGTTTCTTTGGCTATATCAGCATCACGAATTCTAGAATTTGCAGCAGATAAATTTTCATACTGCACATCTAAATTACTTACTGTTGAGTCCAAGCGGCTTTGAATAGCACCAAAGTTGGCTCGCATTGAATTGACTTTAACTAAAGCCTCATCCACAGATTCTAATGAATCTCGGGCTCCGGACTTATCGGTCATATCAATTCCGTCGATACCAATTTCACTCGCAGTAGCATTGCTCGACAAATCATATTTAATAATATTTTCTTTAGTAGCAAATGCACCCACCTGGAATTCCAATTCTTTACCAGAACCATCCAGTAGATTTTTATCGCCAAACACTGTGGTTTTAGCAATACGATCCGCTTCTTCTTTCAACATTTTAGATTCCAAATTAATGAATCCACGCTCGCGATCACCAATGGTGTCAGAAGCAGCTTGGATTCCTAGCTCTCTCAAGCGAACTAAGATATTCGAGATCTCACTCAGTCCACCTTCACTCACTTGAATTGCAGAGACCGCATTGAAGGCATTGTTGCGAGCCTGCGCGATACCCCGGGTTTGCCCCTTTAAGTTTTCAGATATGGCTAAGCCAGCCGCATCGTCCGATGCATTGACGATTCGACTTCCCGAAGCCAAGACTGCAGCGGCATGTTCTGCTCTTTTTTGCTGCTTGCTCAACACCTTCTGCGCCGATATCGACGCCATATTCGTAGCGATTCTTAAGCCCATAATTCCTCCTTAGGAATGTAATTGCAATGGGCCTATTGGTTGTATTGAAATCTCGAAAGACTAGCGCACCACTCTAGAATTCAATCGAAAACTCAAAAATAAGACCATCGCATTTGTTTAACAAAATCTAAGATTGGAGAAGACTTCTAAATCCATGTGGTGACTCACACAAACTTAGAAGCTTTCTTAGGCGGGGCTTCGAAGCAATTTCGAGGTTCCTACTAATATCTCCAACATGTTCCTGGTGAACTTCTCGGCCTTGGTCTAGAAAACTTAAGCCTTTGGTCTAGTTTTTTTGAAAATACTTTTAATGCGTCACGTCTAGTTATTGAAAGAATTGAATTTATCGAAAAGAGAAAAAACAATAATAGTCCAGCTCGAGCTGGACTATTATTGTTTAATGCGTTGCATTAATTTTGAGCGAGGGGTATTTCTATGACAAAACAGGTGTTGGGATGGGTAGAGTCCACATACAATTGACCATGATGATCTTTGATTATACCCAAAGCAATGCTTAAACCCAAACCAGTCCCCTTCCCTACTTCTTTAGTGGTAAAAAAGGGTTGCATGATTTTTTCAACCACACGTTTAGGAATTCCAGAGCCACTATCAGCAACAGAAATAACAACTTTCTGATTTTGCCGAATAACTTTCAACTCTATCCACTTTAGTTCTTGATGTTGAATAGCATCAAAAGAATTGTTTAATAAATTCAATAAAACTTGTGATAGGGGAACTGCCCGACACTCTAACTGAAACTCTTCCGGAAGCACCAACCGCAAATCAATTTCATTTTTATAAAATCTTTCACGACAAAACGACAAGGTGTCTTCTATTAAAGTTTTAATATTTAGCGTGGCCATGGGGTCATTGTCACCCGACCTAGAAAACGATTTTAGTCCGCGAATAATTTTAGAAATTCTTTCAACGGTGTCTTGAATACGAAAAACCAAATCAAAGATTTTTTCTTTGTGCACATCCGTATGCTCAAGCTCTTTTTTAATTTGTTGAGCCCGACCTACAATAATGGCTAAAGGATTATTGATTTCATGAGCAATCCCTGCAGCCATTTGCCCTAATGATGCAAATTTAGAAGACTCCGCCGCTTTTTGTTTTTCGACTTCAAGTTCCAATTGCAACTGTTTTTGCAAAGAAATATCTTGAATACAACCCAAAATCTGAAGGCCCTCTTCGCAGTTACACACAGACAGCTGATCCTGCACGTGTATTTCATTTCCATTTTTATGTTTTAAACTGTACTGAACTTGAATAAAATCTGAACTGGGTTGCTGTTGAACTTTCTGTATTGCCGCTAGCCATTTTACTTTATTTTCATCATCAGCAAAAAAACCAGTTAAATCCAAAGAAAGTGTTTTAAAAGCATCCTGTTGATAACCCAATAATTTTATTAAAAAAACATTAGTAGCTATAAATATATTTGTATGAGGCTCAAAAACATAAGCTGCAGCGGGAAAGCTATCCAACAAATTTTTAGACCATGTTTGAACACTAGGAAGATTAGACATGATTCATGCTATGTCAACTTGTCTGACTTAAAAAGATTTTTCTGGAGTTTTCGGGAAAATTCTTTTCTGACGAACTATCCTAGCCACATCTTCGGTGACTTTCACATAGGTAAATCGATTGTCAGGGTCAGCTAAACCTAATTTTGATAACGTGTTTTTTGCAGAATAAGGCTTATCCATGCCGGTAAAAAAATCAAAGCGCCCAAAACCATCTATTCCGCCACCTTGATCGCGTACAACAAAATAACCATTATGCAATTGGCCATTGGGCAAAACAGCACCTTTTACTTTTTCAATAAAAATTACATCTCCAGTTTTATACAAATTTAAATCCGCGGCAATGCTGTAGTAGGGATCTAAACAAATATTTTTAACACCGTAGCCAAAGGGACAATCTTTCAAATCCAATTCAGCAAATCGAGTTTTACCATATTTTACCGTATGAAAATTCAAAGATTTAACTATGGACGGTCCATCTTTAATCACACAAGAGCCTTGAATTCTGCATAAATCATAATCTCTTTTACAAAGTTGAGCTAAAACTTTATCTCTGACATCCACTAAATCTATCAACTGACTTTTCTGACAAGATTGCTGATCCCTTTGCACAGTAGCTGTGTAGTACACCGTTGGAACAGCCTGCCCACGCTCTGTATAGTTCATAGTTTGCAATTCATCATTGTGATGATTCAATGCGCTGTATGAAGGGCTACAACCAGATATTGAAATAAAAAAAATAAACTTTATGATCAATGCCAAAGAACGAATCATGCTTAGCTCTCCTTTAAACATGCAGAGTCTAATAGCATTTAAAGTTTGTTGTCTGCAATAATTTTGCCTTTTTGTATGTGTGTCACTTTTGTACCTAACATATCTACATCCTTCTGGTCATGGGTCACCAAAAGAACTGGAATTTTTTCTAAACTGACCAATTCTTTAACAACTTCTCTGCTTTCGTTTCTTAATTCTTCATTCAAAGCTGAAAAAGGCTCGTCCAAAATTAATAATCTTGGCGAAGTGATCATAGCTTGCAACAATGCTGTACGTTGCTTTTCGCCACCTGAAAGTTGAAGACATTTTTTATGCAAAAAAGGACTCATATCTAATTTTCGAAACCATAATTCTGTTTTTAAGTTAAAATGATTTTTAGACATTTTTCGACAGCGAGCCGCAAATTCAATATTTTCCAAGGCCGTCATGTGTGGAAACAAAAGATTATCTTGAAATATTTGATCCCCTTCCGCCTTTGAAATGGCCCAAGCCACGCTTGAATTTGAAGCAGCAGCTGCAAACAAAATATTATTTTTCCTAATGCCACTATCAACATAAGTCTCAGCCAACCCACCGCCAAAATCTCCCACATACCAGACATTACCAGTTTCAATAATCCCATTCAAATTAAATCCAACTCCACTAGTAGCCGTGTTGTATTCAAAAACTGGAGCTGAAGAATAAGCTCCTCCTCCACGAAAAAATCCAAGCATGGCTTGATAAGCAACAGCGTTAACTGTTTTTAGAGTGAGTTTTCTCCAGTCATTATGTCTGAAAATGA
>JBMOJS010000250.1:0-4197 GCA_049315665.1 Pseudobdellovibrionaceae bacterium
TTGATCGCCTCATGCAATCGCGGATCCTTCAGCGGCACCAAGCTGTGCTTGCTCCAAAATCCGGTGATGGCCATCAAAAACAAACCTGCGAAGCCAGCAAAAATACCGATCTCCCAAGCACCAAAGGTCAGCTCCCCATCAAAGAAATTAGGATAAACCAACCAATAGATATCCACGTACTGCATAACTAAAACCAATGTTGATACTAAAATCACATGGGTGTCATTGCGTTTCAATCCCCGTGGAAGTAGCGCTAAAAATGGTACGATAAATCTAAAAATCAACAGGGCCACAGATATACCCATCCATCCGCCTTGCGAGCGCATAATGTAGTACTCTGTCTCTTCAGGAATATTGGCGTACCAAATCAACATGAATTGTGAAAAAGCAATGTAGGCCCAAAACACAGTGAAGGCTTTCAAATATTTCACCACATCATGCTGGTGCTCGATAGTGACATAACCTTTTACTAAGCCGTACCTGCGCATCAACACCACAGTGATGGCCAAGAAAGCCAAAAAGGCTTGAAACATTCCTGCAAAACAATAGATACCAAAAATGGTGGAATACCATGTTGGCAACAAGGACATAATTAAATCCACGCTGAAAAATGAAAACAACAAAGAAAAGAAAAGAATAAAACCAATGGATGAGCCCACGGATTTGTGAGTCAGTTGTTCATCCCCGGTTTGATCTTGCTTCAAAGAATTGCCTACGATCAAATGGCGAAACAACAAACAGCCACCACCAAACAATAGCAACCGAATCACCAAAAAAGTGGGATTCAAATACGCAACTTTAGATGCAATCAGTGGACTACTGGCAAGCACTTCAGGATTAGCCCATGGATATAGTTTTTTAAGTCCCACCAATAGCACCAAACCACCAATAATGATCACCGGCAAAAAGGCTGTAGTGGCTTCGGCGTAACGACGGATAGAAACACTCCAACCAGCTTTGGACACGCTGTTGATGGCTGACCAAAATAAACCGCCAATGGCCAAACAAGAGAAAAAGAAAAAAGACACCAAATAGGAAGTCCATAAACGATCTGGATTTTTAATCAGACCCACAATAAAAAACAATAAACCCACACCCACAAGAGCATAGCTGATGGTTTTCAACTGTGATGAAGTTTCAAATTTGCTAACATGCAATTCTGTATGATGATGACCTTGTGCCATAATAACTTTTCCCTACTTCTTAGATTTTTGTTGCAAAAAGCGGATGTAATTGACCACCTGCCAGCGATAAGCTTGCGGAATATGCGAGGCATAAGGCCCCATCACCCCTTGCCCAACAGTGATCACATGATAAAGGTGAGTATCCGACCAGCCGAATATTTTTTCACTCAAAAGCGAAGGTGGTTTTAAAGCCATCTTTTGCGCCACGGATGCAGCTTCTGAACCTTCGCCTTTATTGCCGTGACAGACTGTGCAGTTGGTTTCGTAAAACTTTTGTCCGATCAACAAGGTCTCGGGACTCATGTCGCCAGCCAAAGGATTTTTCAATTCTTTTTCAGCAGCAACTAAATCTGTGGCGTAGGCGTAAGGTTTGAAACCCACAGGCACAGTGCCTTCGGGAGGCAATCGCATACCCGATTGATTGGGGGATGATTCGTCATACTCTTGTGCTTTGATGGCTGGGGATTCCATCATATCTTGAATCACTTCGATATTGGGTTTTGAATGATCCGTGCAACCCACCAAAGCCAGAGCAATCACTACCATGCAAGCATAAAAAATTTGTGATAATTTCATCTTAATACTCCGCCACTTTTTTCACTTCTACGGCCCCTAGATCACGGAATGTTTTTTCTAGTAGAGCTTCATTGTAACCACGGTCATTACTAGGGACAAAAATTGCAAACTTGCTGCAAGTCAAATCAGGATCAATCACTGGTGGATCAATCTGTGGCATTTTGCAGTGAAAGAACAAGGCGCCAACAGAAGCCAAAGCTGCAAATAAAATTGTTAATTCAAAAATAATTGGAATAAAAGCAGGCAAACTGAAAAAAGGTTTACCACCCACATTCAACGGCCAATCTACAGCTGAAGTCCACCACGTTAAAAGCAAACCAGAAATCAATCCAGTAAGACCCGCAATAAAAGTCACATAGGGAATGGTTGAGCGTTTGATTCCCGCAGCCTCTTCCATTCCATGAATGGGATAAGGAGAAATAGCA
The DNA here is from genome assembly GCA_049315665.1 of Pseudobdellovibrionaceae bacterium. Lineage (GTDB taxonomy): Bacteria > Bdellovibrionota > Bdellovibrionia > Bdellovibrionales > Bdellovibrionaceae > JBMOJS01. The sequence continues at coordinate 2,186 of JBMOJS010000250.1, forward strand.
TCAAATTTTTCAAATCCCATTTCACGGGTTTTTTGAGCAGCTTTCAATACTTTGGATTCTTCTAAAAAAATGGCCGCTAAGCCACCAATACGTTGAGCCATATCAGTGTCCCCCCTCTTTACCAACATGCATAACGGGTTTTACCTCTGCAATAGATATTGCTGGGAAAAGACGCAAGTACAGCAAAAATAAAGTTAAAAACATTCCAAAACTTCCCACCAACACGCCTGTATCAAACCATGACCAAGCATAAAAACCCCAGCTGGATGGCAAGAAGTCACGATGCAAAGATGTGACGGTGATAACAAATCGCTCAAACCACATTCCAATATTGACGAAAATAGAAACCACAAACATCACAGGAATCGAACGACGCATGCTCTTGAACCAAAACACCTGCGGAAAAACCACGTTACAAGCAATCATGATCCAGTAAGACCAGCCCATTGGACCGAAAGCTCTGTTCACAAAAACAAATCTTTCGTAAGGATTTCCAGAGTACCAAGCAATAAAAAATTCAGCGGCGTAAGCGTAACCCAGCATCAAACCTGTGGTCATGATGATTTTATTCATCACTTCCATATGATCCAAGGTGATGTAATTAGAAAACTCTTTAAAGCCAATACGAATCAAGGTCATTAGCGTGATCACCATAGCAAAACCAGAAAAGATAGCCCCTGCCACAAAGTAAGGAGGAAAGATCGTTGTATGCCAACCGGGTAACCCTGACACCGCAAAGTCAAAAGAAACGATAGTGTGAACCGATAAAACCAACGGAGTTGAAAGCCCAGCTAAAAGCAAATACAGCATTTCATAGTGGCTCCAGTTGCGAGCCGTACCACGCCAGCCCAAAGATAAAGCGCCATAGACAATCCGTCGCACTTTATTTTTTGCGCGATCTTTGATGGTGGCAAAATCAGGCACCAAGCCGATATACCAAAACACAATAGACACTGTGGCATAAGTCGAAACGGCAAAAACGTCCCATAATAAAGGTGAACGAAAATTCACCCACAAAGGCCCGCGTTGATTGGGATAAGGGAACAACCAAAAATCCAACCAAGGACGACCGGTGTGAAGCAGTGGAAACAAACCCGCAGTCATCACCGCAAAAACGGTCATGGCTTCAGCGGTTCTTGCCACAGAAGTTCGCCATTTTTGGCGGAACAAAAATAAAACTGCAGAGATCAAAGTGCCAGCGTGACCAATACCAATCCAAAAGACGAAGGTCACAATCATCGTGCCCCAGCCGATAGGATTATTAACACCTAGAAGACCGATACCGATGCCCACCACGGCAGCCAACACACATAAATAAATCAATAGCAAAGTTTTGGCGCCTAAAAACATTCCGATCCAACCCTTAGAAGGCATTCTTTCTAAGGGGGCACAGATATCATCAGTGATGTCTTTCAAACTTTTATCGCCAATAATTAAAGGATTTCTTTTCATCATGAGTGATCACCTTGTTTATTTTTTTCGTGTCCATGGGCTGACGCCGTTTCTTTATCATTGTTTCTAATTTTAGATAAATAGCGCACAGCTGGGGCCGCATGCCATTCTTCCAACAGCGCATAAGCCCGCTGTTCGTTTTTAAAGATCTGCGCCACTTTGCTTTCGCTGTCATTCATATCACCAAAGGTGATTGCTTCTGTGGGGCAAGCTGTTTGACAAGCCGTTTTGATATCGCCATCTTTCAATTTGCGATTTTCATTTTTAGCTTTTTGTTTGCCGTCCTGAATGCGCTGAACACAGAAAGAGCATTTTTCCATCACTCCACGCGTGCGCACTCCCACCGATGGATTCAATGCCATGTTCATTGGTTTTTCAATATCTTTAGCGTAGTTGAACCAGTTGAATCGGCGCACTTTGTAAGGACAGTTATTGGCACAGTACCTGGTTCCCACACAGCGATTGTAAACCATATCATTGGTGCCTTCACTGCTATGAACCGTGGCTAAAACAGGACATACGGTTTCACAAGGGGCATTGTCACAGTGCTGACACATCAC